>JAEZBA010000458.1 GCA_023430245.1 Pseudomonadota bacterium | reverse complement strand
ATCAGGAGCCTTGCGCGAGATTTTCGAGGCGTCGCCAAAGGCGCGCGATCTGATTGCCGGCATCTTCGAATATTCCCCCCACCTGACCGATCTTGTCCGTGCCGATGCCGGCCGGCTGGCCCGGCTCCTCCGCGTCAATCCCGAAAGCCATCTGCAGAGCTTGCTGGCAAATGTCGTCGCTGCGCTGTCCGCGATCTCCGACGAGACAGAGGCCATGCAGTTGCTCCGGCAAACCAAGTCGGAAGCCGCACTGCTGATCGCCATCGCCGATATCGGAGGCGTCTGGCCGGTGCTGCAGGTCACGCGCGGACTGACGGAGCTTGCCGACCGGATGGTGCAGGGCGCGGTACGCTTCCTCCTCAACGAGGCGGTGCGGCGCGGACGACTTACGCCCGCCGATCCGGCCGAGCCCGAGCGCGGCTCCGGCTATATCGTGCTTGCCATGGGCAAGATGGGCGCGTTCGAGCTGAATTATTCGAGCGATATCGATCTCATCGTCTTCTACGATCCCGAAGCTCCAGCAATTCCCGATGAGACCGAAGCGTCAGCGCTCTACATTCGCGTGACCCGCGGACTGGTGAAACTGCTGCAGGAACGAACCGCCGACGGCTACGTGTTTCGCGTCGACCTGCGGCTGCGCCCCGATCCGGCTTCCACCCAGGTGGCGATCTCGGTGGCCGCGGCGCTGGATTACTACGAGCATCGCGGTCAGAACTGGGAACGCTCGGCGATGATCAAGGCGCGTCCCTGCGCCGGCGACATCGCCGCGGGCGAAACGCTGCTCAAGGCGCTGTCGCCTTTTGTCTGGCGCAAGTACATGGATTTTGCGGCGCTGGCGGACATCCACGCGATGAAGCGGCAGATTCATGCCTATCGCGGTCATGGCGAAATCGCAGTCGCGGGTCACAACATCAAGCTTGGTCGCGGCGGCATCCGCGAAATCGAGTTTTTCGTACAGACCCAGCAATTGATCGCTGGCGGCCGCCATCCCGAACTGCGCGATCTCCGCACGCTCACCACGCTTTCGGCGCTTGCGGACGGGCAATGGGTCGGCGAACTCGCCGAGCGCGAACTCGAAGCGGCCTATCTGTTCTTGCGGCGGGTGGAACACCGGCTGCAGATGGTCGCGGATGAGCAGACCCACACCTTGCCGGCCGGCGATGCCGAGCTTGAGAGATTCGCGCGATTCCTCGGTTACGACGACACGCCGTCGTTCTCGGACGTGCTCCTGCTGCACCTGCGCAATGTCCAGCAGCATTATTCGCGGCTGTTCGAACCAGTGGTTCAGGCTCCCGAAACAGCGCTGCAATTTCTTCCCGACCAGGATAGCCGCGATACCCTGGATCGTCTCTCGGCGATGGGCTTTCGCAATCCGCTGGAAATCTCGGAACTGGTGCGGGGCTGGCTGGGCGGAAAATATCCTGCACTGCGCAGCGAGTTTGCCCGTGCGCAATTGCGGCTGCTGGTGCCGTCCCTGATCGAACATTTGGCGCGCAGCGAAAACCGCGAGCAGGCTGTTCTCTCCTTCGACAAATTCCTGGCCGGACTGCATGCCACCGGCGGCGCGCGGCTGATCTCGCTGCTGCTGCAAAATCCGGATCTGCTGGCGCTGGTTGCCTTGATGCTCGGCACCGCGCCGCGGCTCGCCGACATTCTCGCCCATCAGCCGCAGGTGATGGATGCTCTGATCGATCCGGCATTTTTCGGTGCGCTGCCCGATGCGGATATGCTGGGTAACGAGCTGGCCCGCTCGCTCGACCAGTCGGTGTCGTATGAGGACATGCTCGACCGGCTACGGCTGTTCGGACAGGAGCATATGTTCCTGATCGGCGTGCGCATTCTCTCCGGCACGGTGTCGGCGGAGCAGGCGGGAGAGGCCTTCGCGCGGCTAGCCGATGTGATCATCCGCGCGCTGCATCGCCAGGTCGAAGACCTGTTTGCAACGACCCATGGCCGCATCGGCGGGCAGAAGACAGCGCTGCTGGCGCTCGGCAAGCTTGGCGGGCGCGAGATGACCGCCAGTTCCGATCTCGATCTCATTCTGGTCTATGATTTCAACGACGAGCATCCCGAATCCGACGGCGAGCGCCCGCTCTATGGCGCGCAATATTTCGCGCGTCTGACCAAGCGGCTGGTCTCGGCGCTGACGTCGCAGACCAATTACGGGGCGCTCTATCACGTCGACATGCGGCTGCGGCCCTCCGGCCGCTCGGGTCCGGTTGCGACCAAGCTCGATTCCTTCCGCGACTATCAAATGACCGAGGCCTGGACCTGGGAGCACATGGCGCTAACGCGCGCGCGCGTGGTCTCGGCGGCACCGGAATTCGGCGAAGCGGTCGAGGCGCTGATCAACTCTGTGATCGCGCAAGAGCGCGACGCGCGAACGATCGCCGGCGACGCTTATGAGATGCGGATGGCGATCGCGACCGAAAAGGGCGAGGCTGATCGCTGGGATCTCAAATACGCCGCCGGCGGTCTCACCGACATCGAGTTCATTGCGCAATATCTGCAACTCGTGCACGCCGCCAAACACCCCGAGATTCTCGACCCTTCGACGGCGCGCGTGCTTGAACGCGCGGCCCGTATCGGATTGCTGTCGGCGGAAGATTCCGAGGTGCTGCGCCCGGCGGTTCAACTCTATCAGAACCTCAGTCAGATCCTGCGGCTTTGCCTGTCGGGCTCGTTCGATCCGAAAAAGACCGACCCCGGATTGTTGAGGCTGCTGGCTCGCGCAGCCGACGTACCGGATTTCGCGACGCTCGATGCCTTTGTGATCGAAACCCAGGCGCGGGTACGAAAGCGCTTCGAGGTGTTGCTCGGCCCGGGGGATTAAGGCGTTTTCGAGCGAAGTGCTGCCGGTTCGCGTTAAGAAAACGCGTCAATGCAAAAACTTAGAGTCTTTCGCGTTTCGAAGAAGGACAAAAAGACCCTAAGCCGCCGTTGCGTTCGTCTGCGCGCGCGGTCCCACCAGCGGCAGGCGCACGAGCACCGTGGTGCCGCGCCCAGGCACCGAGCGGATGCGCATCTTGCCGCCATGCAAGGCGACCAGCGACTTGGCAATGGCGAGGCCGAGCCCCGAGCCGTGCTGGGTTTTGGTCAGCTGGCTTTCGACCTGTTCGAACGGGACGCCAAGCCTTTCCAGCGCATCCGGCGCAATTCCGATTCCCGAATCGCTGATCGCGATGGAAACGCAACCGCCCGCGCGGCGGCCGCGGACCGAAACATGGCCGCCGGGGCCGGTGAACTTGACGGCATTCGACAGGAGGTTCAGCGCGATCTGCTTGAGCGCGCGCCGGTCAGCGAGCGCGACGATATCGGGTGCGATGCGCGACGACAGCGTCAGTCCTTTTTCCTCCGCTCGCGTGGACACCACCCGCAATGAATCGGAGAGGATATCCTCGACCACGACGTCTTCGAGTTCGAGTTTCATGCGCCCGGCCTCGATCTTCGACATATCGAGGACGTCGTTGATCACGTCGAGTAGATATTGCCCGCTCTGATGGATGTCGCGGCAATATTCGTGATACTTGTCGACGCCGAGTTTGCCGAACATGCCCTTCTCCATGATCTCGGAGAAGCCGATGATGGCATTGAGCGGCGTGCGCAATTCGTGGCTCATATTGGCTAGGAATTTCGACTTCGCCTGGTTGGCATCTTCGGCGCGGGTTTTTTCAGCCGCATATTTTTCGGCGAGATCCTGAAGCTGTTGCTTGGATTGCCGCAAATCTTCGACTGTCGCGAGCAGGCGGGTCTCGCTGTTTTTCAGCTTGCGTTCCTGTTGCTTCAGGCTGGTGACGTTGGTGCCGACCGAAACATAGCCGCCGTCCTTGGTCCGCCTCTCACTGAACAGCCAGTGGCCGTCGTCGAGCTGCGCCTCGAATGAGCGGGCGCCGGGGAGATCCGGGCTGACAAGCGACACATTGCCGAGCTGAAGATTCTCCCGGCCGGCGGCGAGCACGCTCTCGTAAGTGGCGCCGGGGGTCACGAGCTCGTCGGGCAGCTTGTGCAGGTCCTGGAAATTCGAATTGCACAGCACCAGCCGGTTGTCGGAATCCCACAGCACGAAGGCTTCCGGTATGGTTTCGATCGCATCGCGCAACCGCATGTCGGCGGCGGTGGTGCGCTCCACCAAGGACTTCTGTTCGGTGACGTCGACAGCGATCCCGATCAGATGCAGGCCGGGTTCGCCTGGCTGGCGGACCACCTCGCACCGCACGCGCAGCCACACCCAGCGGCCGTTGGCGTGCAGCATGCGGAAATCGTGATCGATTGCATTCAGCTTGGCATCCGCGACCTGGGTGGCCAATTCGTAGAGATCGATGTCGTCCGGATGGACGTATTTGTTTATCTCGCCGAACGTCATGAGATCGTCGCGTGCGTCAAGCCCGAGGATTGCGAACATCGAGTGCGACCAGAAGATCCGGCCACGCGCGAGATCCCAGTCCCACAGCCCGCAGCGTCCGCGATTGAGCGCTGTATCGATGCGGCTGCGGACGGTGTCATAGATGATGTCGGCTTCGCGGGCGCGGGTGGCCTGCCAGTGGAAGGCGAAGCCGAGGATCAGCAGCACAAAGCCGGTCGTCGCCGACAACGTGACGGTCAGCGCCGTGTCGGAACGCCAGGCCGCGAGCGCATCGTTGCGCGGCTGATAGATCGCGATCTGGCCGAGCGGTTCTTCCATCGCGCGGGCCGCAGCCAGAGCGCGCTTGCCGTTCGGCAGCCGGATATCCATGACGCCGGCATCGGCACCGAGGATGGTGAGGGGCGTATCCCCGAGAATGGCGGACAGTGGCCGTCCGGTGAGGCCGGCAACATGCGGGGCAGCGGCAATGATCATCCCCTCGGGGCTGGTCACCAGGATCTGGCGGCCGCCCGCGGTGGTGCGTGGTGTGCGGGCCATGTCCAGCTCGGTTTGAACCCGCCGCCAGACATTGGCGCGGTCGCCCTTGAGTGGCCGCTCGAGCCGCTGTGCCAGCACCTCGGCAATGGTTTCGATGTCCTTGGATGCGTCGGCCAGCGCGCTGCGGCGATGATCCAGCACCTGCACGAAAGCGCCGATTGCGATTGTCATCAGGAAGGCGATGATGAGGGCGGGGACAGCGCGCCGCAGAGTCGGCTCCGCAGTCAGCAGGCGTCGGTAAGCGGGCTTTGCAATCGACTGCGCCAATCCCTTGATGGAATCAGAACGCGCAGACGCGTGCGCGGTATCGGCGCGCGCCATGAATATTGCCCCCATGTCGGATTGCTGCCCCTAAAACAACCCATGACCGGGAAGATGTGTGCCGCATCGCGTCCCGAATCGAGAATCATAAGAATCGATGCTGGGTGATTTGTCGAGAGTCCGCGGAGTCAAGAACGTAAATAATTTACTAACATTCTCGCCGCCGCGCCGGACTTCGCGCAAAGCGAGTCCGGGCGTCAGCGGGCAACTTCAGTTCGGCGCCAGCGCCCGATTGACGATGTCGCTGACGTCGGCTGACAGCGTCGATGCGCTAGCGATCCGTTGCAATGCGGCTTCGGCCTTGCTGCGCCGCACGCTCTCAAGCGCACGCCATGACCGGAAGGCTGTCGCAAGGCGTGCGGCAACCTGCGGATTCTTGCTGTCGAGTGCAAGCACAGAGTCGGCGACGAATTCGTAGCCAGCGCCGTCGGCGCGGTTGAATTGCGTTGCGTTGCCATGCGCGAAGGAACCGATCAGGGCACGCACGCGGTTTGGATTGTTCATGGAGAAAGCCGGATGAGCCGTCAGCGCGCGGACGCGGTCGAGCGTGCCGGCTTCCGGGATCATCGCCTGCAGCCCGAGCCACTTGTCGATGATGAGCGGGTCGCTCTGGTAGCGCTCATGGAAGTCGCGCAGCGCGTCGGTCCGTTCCGGACAATCATGAAATGCGAGCGTCGCCAGCGCCGTCATCCGGTCGGTCATATTGTCGGCCTGACGATATTGCGTCATCGCCCGCGCGATGGCCGCAGGCTGGCCGGTTGCAGCCATCAGATCGAGCGAAGCATTCTTGAGCGAACGCCGGCCGGCACTGGCGGCATCCGGGCTATAGGGTGCGTTGCTGGTGAGCTTTTCATAGGTCGCGGACAGGGCCGCACCCAGGGCGCTGCCGATGACGGACCGCAAGTGCGCCCGCGCGGCGAAATTTGCCTGCGGGTCGACGTCGCGCCCGAGTTCGCGGGCGATGTCGGCTTCGGTCGGCATCGTCAGCGCCAGCGACACGAAGGCAGGTTCGAGCTTGCTGTCGTCCAGGATCGCAGCGAGGGCGGCCGTGAGGCCGTCGTCGGTTTCCGCCGGCTTGCCGGCTCGCAGCAGCCCGACATTCCTGAGCAGCAATCGCGTCGCCAGCGTCTGCAAAGCCTGCCAGCGGTTGAATGCGTCGGAGTCATGCGCGGCAAGCCGGTACAGATCCTCGGCCGATAGATTGGTGGTGAGTTTCACCGGGGCAGAGAATTCCCGGTTGATCGAGAGCACCGGCCGCTCGGCCACGCCCTCATAGACGATGGTTTGTGATGGCCCGGTCAGGGTGATGACGTCGCCGGCCGGTTTGCCGCTGACCTGAAGCGGCAGGTCCGCGCCATCGGCGCCGACCAGCCCCAGTTTCAGCGGGATCACCATCGGCTCCTTCACCGGCTGCCCCGGTGTCGGCGCCAGCGATTGCGACAATTGGAGCGTATAAGTCCTGGCGGCCTGATCGTACTGCCCGTCGGCGATCACGTCCGGCGTGCCGGCCTGCGAATACCAGCGCATGAACTGCGACAGGTCCCGGCCCGAGGCATCGGCGAAGCAGCGCACGAATTGCTCGATGGTGGCGGCTTCGCCGTCATGCCGCTCGAAATACAGGTCCATGCCCTTGCGGAACGCGTCACCACCGAGCAGCACGCGCAGCATGCGAATGACTTCCGCGCCCTTTTCGTAAATCGTGGTGGTATAGAAGTTGTTGATCTCGTGATAGAGCTCCGGCCGTACCGGATGGGCGAGCGGGCCCGCATCCTCGACAAATTGGTGCGAGCGAAGATTGCGCACGTCGCCGATCCGCTCCACTGCGCGCGAGCGCATGTCGGCGGAAAATTCCTGGTCGCGATAGACCGTGAGCCCTTCCTTCAGGCAGAGCTGGAACCAGTCGCGGCAGGTGATGCGATTGCCGGTCCAGTTGTGGAAATACTCGTGCGCGATGATCGCTTCGATCGCGGCGAAGTCGCCATCCACCGCGGTCTCGGGCGAGGCCAGCACGTAGCGGTCGTTGAAGACATTCAGCCCCTTGTTCTCAATCGCCCCCATGATGAAGTCGGACACCGCGACGATCATGAAGATATCGAGATCGTACTCGCGGCCGAAGGCTTCCTCATCCCAGCGCATCGAACGCTTGAGCGCGTCCATTGCGTAACCGCAGCGGTCTTCCTTGCCCGGCTCGACATAGATCCGCAGCGTCACCTTGCGGCCGGACATGGTGATGAATTCGTCTTCGACACAGCCGAGCGTGCCGCCGACCAGTGCGAACAGGTAGGACGGCTTCGGAAACGGGTCGTGCCACACGGCATAATGCCGGCCCGACGGCAGGTCGCCGCTTTCGATCAGGTTGCCGTTGGCAAGCAGAACCGGCGCCTGCGTTTTGTCGGCCTCGATCCGGGTGGTGTAGACCGCCATGACATCGGGGCGGTCGGGGAAATAGGTGATGCGGCGGAAGCCTTCCGCCTCGCATTGCGTGCAATAGGTGTTGCTGGACCGGTAAAGGCCCATCAATTGCGTGTTGGCCGACGGATCGACGACGGTCTCGATCGTCAGCGTGAAGGGGCGCTGCGGCGGCTGAGCGATGGTGAGACGATCCGGCGTCGCTGCGAAGGAGGCCGCCGGCAGTGGCTGGCCATCGACGAGGATAGACTCCAGCGTCAGACCATCGCCATCGAAGACGATGGGGGCGGGCGCCGTGTCTGGGTTGGGCCGCAGGCGAAGTTCCGAGCGGACACGGCTCGCCGTCGGATGCAGCGAGACGTCGAGCCGCACCTCGTCGACCAGCCAATCGGGAGCGCGATAATCCTGAAGACGGACGGGGCGGGCCTGCTCGGTGCGCATGAAAGATGACATTCCTTGAAAAAGCGGAGAGGGGGGTTACGCGGAAAATGCGCCTGTCCCTGACCTGCATATCGGGATTTTGTGTGACCGGACAGGCCGATCTGCCTCCCCGCAGGTGCCCCTTTTTGTCAGGCCCGGAAATGGACCGGCAAGGCGGTGACCGGAGCCAGGGCGGTGTGACGCCGGCATATGGAAAAAGCTGCGGCTGAAGCCGAAGGGGTGGGGATCGATGCGGTGAGATTCAGCGCCGCCTGAAACCGACATAGCCGCCGTCGGCGTCGTACAGCATGTCGAAGCCATTGAGCAGGTGGAAGCTGGTATTGACGAAGGTGCGGTCGTCGGACACGCGCAGATGCGTCGCCGACGGCGCGAGCAGTGAGCCGCCGTCGACGGTGAAGCGATACAGATGAAATCCGGATTCCGGTCCGCCGACGCCTATCGACACGTCGGTGCCGGGCGCCAGCGATCCGGCTTGCCCTTGAGCCTGCGATGGCGGCAGCGGGATGAACATCGCCGACACGCCAGTATCCATCAGCATCGTGCCGCAGGCGGGCGGAGTCTGTCCGTTGATCGAAATGCAGGCCGGCAGCGGCGCCCAGTCCGGCCGGTCGGCAGCGCGCGCGAGCTTGATGTAGCGGAAATCGCCCTGCGTGTTGGCCGGTGTCAGCCCGATATGGACGCCTTGCGGTGACAGGATATAGCCGCGCCGTCGCTCCTCGCCGCCGCCCGCGATCCGTAGCAGCGGGTTCTTGTCCGGCGTGCTCTGGCTCTGGTGATCGCCCTGGCGCGCGAAACCGATGCCCACCATGGCGATGCCGGACGGATCGTCATGCGGCGTGCAGTCGCGTGCGATGGTCCAGCATTCGACGCGGGTGACCCCGAGCACCGGCATCGGCTCGGTCTCGACCCGCGCACCGTCGCGACCGACCAGAGCGAGCGGCGTCACTACCCATCGTCCGATCATCACGCGCCCTGAGCTGGAATAGGTGAGGCGGCCTTTACCGGCCGATGGCAGGGAGTCGAAGCCGGGGATGTAGCGCGCGGCGACAACGATGCCGGTCGAGCCGGAATCGATCACCGCATTGAGGGTGCGTTCGCCGAACGACAGGCCGATCCGCGGCACCGCCGCGATCGGCGCTTCATGAGCATTGAGATAACGCAGGAACCGGCCCTCGCGGTAACCCTCATAGCTCGGCGGCGCGTCCTGCGCGCAGATCGGGTGGACGGTCACCGTAACGAGGCAGGCTGCAAGCGCTGCCGTCAGTCGCGAAGGGCTAAGGTTCACGGGAACTTTCCGGGTTGCGAAAGCAGGGGGGAGGCACCATAACGCCCCCAGGTACAAAGACCGTTCGGCAAACCGCTCGACTTGTAATGAACAGCCCGGCACCTCAGGTTCCCGCAAACAGCACGCTGCAGGCGCGGCGTTTTTCCGTTGCGCCGATGATGGATTGGACCGATGCGCGCTGCCGCTTCTTCCACCGTCTGCTGACGCGCCATGCGCTGCTCTATACCGAGATGATCACCACCGGCGCCGTGCTGCATGGCGACCGGCAGCGGTTGCTGCGCTTCGATGCGGCGGAGCATCCGGTGGCGCTGCAACTCGGCGGGTCGAACCCACGCGATCTCGCAGAGAGCGCACGCGTCGCCGAGGATTTCGGCTACGACGAGATCAATCTCAATGTCGGCTGCCCGTCTGATCGCGTACAGGATGGCCGTTTCGGCGCCTGCCTGATGGCGGAGCCGCAACTGGTCGGGGAATGCGTCGCTGCGATGAAGCAGGCCGTACGCCTCCCGGTCACCGTGAAATGCCGGATCGGCATCGACGACCAGGATCCCGAAACGGCGCTCGATACGCTGGCCGCGGCGGTGCGGGCGGCGAAGGTCGATGCCCTGATCGTGCATGCCCGCAAGGCCTGGCTCAAGGGCCTGTCGCCGCGTGAGAACCGCGATATCCCGCCGCTCGATTACGATCGCGTCTACCGGCTGAAGGCTGCGCATCCCGATCTGCACATTTCCATCAACGGCGGGATCGGCTCGATCGACGCCGCGCGCGATCATCTGGCGCATGTCGATGGCGTGATGCTGGGCCGCGCCGCCTATCAGGAGCCGTGGCGGCTGCTCGCGGCCGATCCCATGCTGTTCGGCGGCGAGGCGCCATTCGCCAACCCCAAGCAGGCGCTGGAAGCATTTTTTCCTTATGTCGAGCGCGAGCTGGCGCAGGGTACCCGCCTGCATGCCATGACGCGGCACGTGCTCGGCCTGTTCCATGGCGTGCCTGGGGCGCGCGCCTTCCGGCGGCATATCGCTGTTCACGCGGTGAAAGCCGATGCCGGCATAGCAGTCCTGCGTGATGCGCTCGCGCTCGTTATGGACACAGAGGCGCCGATGCCGCACACCGCTGCGGCCTGACGCCGGTCGGAGTCCATCGCCCGGCGTTTCCCCCGGAGATGGTGGACATGTTCGGTATCCCGGCCGGCGAGCTTGCGTTGCTGGCGCTTGCGATCGTCATTGGCGGCGTCCTGACCGGCTTGCTGGCCGGCCTGTTCGGGGTCGGCGGCGGCGCCATCATCGTCCCGGTGCTCTACGAGATTTTCCGCATTCTCGGCGTGTCCGAAGACATCCGGGTGCAGCTTTGCGTCGGCACGTCGCTTGCGATCATCATCCCGACCTCGATCCGCTCCTATCTGGCGCATCGCGCGCGCGGCACCCTGCCGGTGGGCGTGCTGAAACCCTGGATCGTGCCAATCATGGCGGGGGTGATCATCGGCGGCGTCGTTGCGGCGGTGGCGCCGGCACCGTTGTTCAAGAGCTTTTTCGCCGTCATGGCGTTTCTGCTCGGTCTGAAATTCCTGTTCGCGAAAGCCAGCTGGCGGATCTCCGATACGCTTCCGGGCCGTGTGATGATGTCGGTTTACGGCCTTTTCATCGGCTTCTATTCGGCGATGATGGGGGTGGGCGGCGGCGCGGTGTCCACGCTGATCCTCAGCCTCTACGGTCAGCCGATCCATGCGGCCGTCGGCATCTCGGCGGGGGTCGGCGTCATCATATCGCTGATCGGCACGGCCGGGTTCATCATTGCCGGACTACCCTATCAGGCGCTGATGCCGCCATTGTCGATCGGTTACGTGTCGCTGCTCGGCGTGGCGCTGATGGCGCCGGTCAGCGCGCTGGTGGCGCCTTATGGTGCCCGCATTGCGCACGCATTGTCGCGGCGAAAGCTGGAACTCGCGTTCGGGATTTTCCTTTGGCTGATCGCATTCCGGTTTATCATGAGCCTGTTGCCTTAGTGGAGCGGATTTGACATTCGCGACCCACCTCGCCGCGAGCTCGCAAAGCGAATGTCGAATCCAAAGCTCCACTAGAACCCAATACTTGCTAGTGGTCCTTTGATTCTAACGTTCGCAAAAGAAGTCGCTGGAAAGGGATGCGAACGTTAGAATCGGACCACTAGATCGACGCTGGCCGATGACCGATACGCTGCCGCTCAAGCAAACCGACCATGTGTCGCAATACGGGTGTTGGACCTTGTTTCGGCGCAGGCCCGGTGGTGCGCTCGCGCACTACGTGCATGAGATTCAGGGTTATTTCGAGGAGGGCGGTGACGCCATCGTGCGGCGCGAAGTGCCGTCCGGCGTGGTCCCGCTCATCCTCGTATTTGGGCCGGGCTTTACGCTATGGGACCGAAAGGGTGCGAGATGGCGTCGCCTCGACCGTAGCTTCATCGCCGGGCTGCACCGGCACCATTCGCTGGTCGGATCAGCAGGCCGCGCGTTGTGCATGCAGGTCGACTTCACGCCATGGGGCGCGCGGCGGTTCCTGCGCGCCGACATGAGCGAGCTTGCCGACAGGGTGGTCGACCTCAACGAACTGACCGGAGCATTCGCCAACCGGCTAGAGGAGCGGCTGGCTGAGACCGAAAGCTGGGAGGCACGCTTCGATCTGGTCGAGCGCGCGATCCTGCAGCGTATCGGCGAACATGATGACGAGCCTGTGTCGGTGCAGGCGTGGAGCCGTCTCGCCGCGTCGCATGGGACGCTGGCGATCGAACATCTGGCACGGGATCTCGATTGCAGCCGCAAGCATCTGGCG
>JAEZBA010000148.1 GCA_023430245.1 Pseudomonadota bacterium | reverse complement strand
GCGCAAGGCAGGGCCCGTGTGGTGATCGTGGGCGGCGGATTCGGTGGCGTCAATTGTGCGCGGGCCTTGCGAAAGATCAGCCCGAAGGTTGTCGTCACACTGGTCGAGACCAATCCGGTTTACACCGCGCCCCCGCACAGCAATGCCGTGCTCGGCGGCCTGACCAGCATCCGGAGCCAGCAATTCGGCTATGATGGCGTCAAGGCGCTCGGTGTTGATGTCGTCCTGTCGCCCCTGACGGGAATCGACGACGCCAAACGGAACGCGACGCTCGCCGACGGTCAGACCCTGTCCTTCGACCGTCTTGTGGTGTCCCCCGGCATCGCGTTTCAGGACGATGCGCTTGAGGGATATGACGCGGCCGCCATGGCGAAAATGCCGCCGGCTTACACCAGCAGCAGCGAGATCGAGGCGCTGCGCCGACAGCTTGAAGCGCTGGAGGACGGCAAGGCCGTCATTATCACCGTGCCGGTCAACCCGGCGCGCTGCCCGCCGGCGCCCTACGAGCGCGCGAGTCTCATCGCTCATTATCTGAAGACCGCAAAACCGCGATCGAAGGTCATCGTTCTGGACGCGAAGGACAGCTTCACCATGCAGAAGTTGTTCGAGGGCGCGTGGAAGGAGCTCTATCCCGGCCTGATCGAGTGGGTCGGTTTGTCGGATGGCGGTGCGCCGAAGGCTGTGGATGTCGCCACCATGACGGTGATGACGGACTTCGACAAGTTCACCGGTGGTGTGGTGAATATCATCCCGCCGCAGACGGCCGGGAAAGCCGCGGGACTCGCCGGCGTTGCCGACCGCACTGGCTGGTGCCCGGTCGATCCCTTGACCTTCGAATCGAAGCTGCAGAAAAACATCCATGTAATCGGCGATGCGGCGATTGCCGGAGCGATGCCGCGCTCGGCGTCGGCAGCCCAGTCGCAGGGCGCGATTTGCGCGGCTGCTATCTCCGTTTTGCTCGCCGACCGGCAGCCGGCGACGCCAACCTTGAAAAGTTCCTGCTTCAGTATGATCGCGCCGGACTACGCGATTTCTCAGCGCGGAACGTATCGTCCCGCGGATGGTCAATACGTCGAGGCCGAACCCGTGGCCATCAGTCCCGCCGGAGCATCCCGTGCTGAGCGCGCTGAAGAGGCGAGGGAAGCAGACAGCTGGTTCCATCGCATCACCAGTGAGACCTTTGGATGATGCGGCGCAGCTTCCTTGCTCTTGCCGTCGCTGCAGCAATCTCCGCATCCACATCTGCGCAGGAGACACTGGTTCCTTTCGAGGTGATCGGAGATGCGATACCGAAATCGTTGACCGGAAAGCCGGGCGATCCGGTTAGCGGCCGCGCGCTGGTGGTCAAGCGCGAGAGCACGTGTCTGCTTTGCCATGCTGGTCCGTTCCCCGACCAGCGGTTCCAGGGCAATCTCTCGCCCGACCTCACAGGGACCGGTTCGCGCTGGACCGAGGGAGAATTGCGACTTCGCATGGTCGATGCCACGCGCCTCAATGAGGCTACGATCATGCCGTCGTTTTATCGGATCGACGGCTTAAATCGCGTTGCCCACAGCCTCCGCGGCAAACCGATACTGTCCGCCGAGGAGATTGAGGATGTGGTGGCTTTTCTCATGACATTGAAGGACTAGCCAATGGAGCAAGGTTCGCAAATTCATGGTCCGACGCGGCGGCTGTTTCTTGCCGGAACGGGAGCGCTGCTGGTCATTCGCCCCGCCGGTGCGACACCCGACAGCATGGCGGCTGCAATCAATCAGGTCACTGCCGGAAAGACGGTGACGCCGGGGAGAGTGAAGCTCAGCATTCCGCCGCTGGTTGAGAACGGCAATGCGGTCGCGGTGACGGTGGCGGTCGACAGCCCGATGACGGAACAGGACCACGTCACGGCAATTCATATCTTCACCGAAAAAAATCCGCTGCCGAACGTGATCGGCATCCGGCTGGGCGCGCGCGCGGGAAAGGCCGAGATCTCGACCCGCATCCGGCTTGCCGACACTCAGCAGGTCGTGGCGATCTGTCAGATGTCGGACGGATCGTTCTGGTCGGACAAGGCGGATGTCATTCTCACACTCAGCGCCTGTCTGGAGGATCCGATCTGATGGCTGCTCCCGCACGCACACTCATCAACGTACCGCCGAAGGCCAAGCGCGGCGACACGATCCTGATCCGGACGTTGATTTCGCATGTGATGGAAAACGGCTTCCGGATTGACAATACCGGCAAGCCGATCCCCCGCAATATCATCACGTCGATGGTTTGCACCTATAACGGCGAGGAGATTTTCAACGCCACGCTGCATCCGGCCATTTCAGCCAATCCGTTTCTCACCTTCCATACCGTGGCGACCGAGAGCGGCACCATCGCGTTCAAATGGACCGGCGATAACGGCTTTGAGGCGGAAGCGTCCGCAAAGATCACCGTCGAATGAAGGTGGCCGGTGCCTTGCGCATCGCTGTGCTGGGCGCTGCGCTGTTGGGCCTTGCGGCGACCGCTTTTGTCACCGCTCGAGCCGAGATCCCGCTGGATCAGCGCCGCTCGAGCTACGACGATATGAGCCGCGAAACCAGGGCGATGCAGGACGACGATACGTCCAATCCGGCAATGTTGTCGGTGCTTGACGGCGAAGCATTGTGGAACACGAAAGCCGGCGCATCGGGCAAGTCCTGCGCCGATTGCCATGGCGATGCACGCCTCAGCATGAAGGGCGTCGCCGCGCGCTATCCGGCTTACGACGAGGCCGCGGGACGCGCTGTCAATATCGAGCAACGCATCAACCTGTCGCGCGAACATGATCAGAAGGCGGCGCCGTTTCGCTATGAGAGCGCGGAGTTATTGGCGCTGACCGCCTATATTGCGCTGCAGTCGCGCGGTGAGCCGGTCGCGCCATCGGATGACACGCGGATTGAGCCTTTCCGCGAACGGGGGCGCGTGCTGTTCAATCAGCGGATCGGGCAATTGAACCTGTCTTGCGCGCAATGCCATGACGACAACTGGGGCAGGAGTCTTGCCGGTAATATTATCCCGCAGGCGCATCCGACCGGCTACCCGATCTATCGACTGGAATGGCAAAGCCTCGGTTCGCTGCAGCGGCGGCTGCGCAATTGTCTGACCGGCGTGCGGGCGGAGCCGTACGCGCTCGGCGCGATCGAATATGTCGAACTGGAGCTGTTCCTGATGTGGCGGGCGCGGGGCATGCCGATGGAGAGTCCGGGCGTGCGGCCCTGAGCGCAGCCGCGAGGTCGCGCTTTCGCCTATTCAGGACGATCGTCCTGGCGGCCCAGATCGATCCAGAGGTCGGACCCGATCGCCCGTATCGAATAAACCCGCAGTGCCGGGAACGACCATCCCGGCGATACCGAGCCGTCTGTCAGATCGAACGATGCCGCATGACGTGGGCAATGCAGCTGAGCGTGCGAACAGCGGCCGAGCGCCAAGTCGGCGCCCTCATGGGGACAGGCGCGCTCCGCGGCAAAAAAGCGGCCTTCGTCCTGGATCAGGATGAACTGCCGTCCCTCCAGCGTAGCCGTCACGATCTGCCGCTTGTTGAATGCGTCGAGGCTACAGACATGAACCCAGCGCGCTGACATGCCGGTCCGGCCGGCCTTCAGCCGCCGAGATAGGCGCGACGCACGTGAGCGTCGCCGAGCATCTGCTCTCCGGTGCCGAACTGAACCACGCGGCCGGTTTCCAGAAGATAGGACCGATCGCACATGTCGAGCGCGGCAAGGGCATTCTGCTCGACCATCAGCACGGTCGCGCCGTCGCGGCGAATGTCGTCGATGATCTCGAAGATGATCTCGGTGATGTTTGGGGCCAGACCAAGCGAGGGCTCGTCGAGCAGGATCATGCGCGGACGCGACATCAGCGATCGCGCGATCGCGAGCATCTGTTGCTCGCCGCCGGACAATGTGCCGGCCACCTGTGCCACCCGTTCGCGCAATCGTGGAAGCCGCACAAAGATGCGCTCCATATCGGACCGGACCGCGGCATGATCGTATCGCAGAAACGCGCCCATCTCGAGATTCTCGCGCACTGTCAGTTGTGGGAAGACCCGCCGGCCCTCCGGACAATGCGCGATGCCGAGCGCCAGAATCTGACGGGGACTGGCTCCGTCGATCTTGCGGCCTTCGAATGTGATCGTTCCGCCGGCGAGCGGCAGCATACCGCTGATCGCTTTCAGCGTCGTGGTCTTGCCGGCGCCGTTGGCGCCGATCAGCGTCACCAGCTCGCCTTCCTCGACCGCGATTGAGACATCGCGTAGTGCCGTCACGGCACCGTAGCGGACGGTGACTTCCTCAAGCCTTAGCACGCTTCTTCAATCCTGTTCCGAGATATGCGGTGATGACATCCGGATTGTTCTGAATGCTGGCCGGCGGTCCGGATGCAATGATGCGGCCCTGATTGAGAACAAATACCGTATCGGAGATGCTCATGACCATGTGCATGTCGTGCTCGACCAGAAGCACGGTGACGCCATCGTCGCGAATGCGGCGGACCAGCTCCTTGAAGCGCTCGGTTTCGGATGGATTGAGGCCCGCAGCCGGTTCGTCGAGCAGCAGCAATTTCGGCCGCGCCGCAAGCGCGATTGCCAGCCCGAGAAGCCGCTGCTCGCCATAGGCGAGGCTACCGGCATTTTCGTTGGCGCGGCCCTGTAGGCCGACAAAATGCAGGATCTCTTCGACCTGAGTCTGCAGGCTCAGTTCTTCCCGTCTCATCGAGGGCGGACGGAAAATTGCGCCGAACAGACCAGCGTGGCCGCGCAGATGCATGGCCGTCAGGATATTGTCGGTGACGCTGCAGCCCGCGAAAATGCTGGTCCGCTGGAAGGTGCGCACGAGGCCAAGCGCAGCAATCGCGTCCGGCGTCATATCGAGGAGAGAGCGTCCCTCGAACCGGATCGCCCCCGCGCTCGGTTTCATATAGCCGGTGATGATGTTGAAGGCGGTCGTCTTGCCCGCGCCGTTGGGGCCGATGAGGCTGACGATCTTGCCTTTCGGCACCGAAAGATTCATTCGCTCCAGAATCACCAGTCCACCGATGCGGACTGCGAGGTCCTCGATCGCGAGTGAGATCGGGGAAGCGTCGGTCGTCGCCACGGCAATGCTGGCTTTAGGAAAGATAACTGAATCCGCGTCGATCGTCATGACAGCCGGGTCCGCAGGCGTTCGGGGACAATCCTGATGCAAAGCCCGACGAGTCGGTGCCAGGCTTTCGCAACCGTGGGAACGATGCCAAGCGGCAGGAAGAACACGATCAGCACGATCGCCACGCCGTAAATGATCCATTGCACCTCGGGGCCGGCATAATCGCGCAGCAATTCCGGCATCAGCCCGAAGATGAGTCCGCCGATGACCGGGCCGGTGAGCGTGCCCTTGCCGCCGGTCACCACCATGATGATCATCGTGACGGTATAGATGAACATGAACACGTCGGGATCGACGATGCGGACGTAATGCGTGTAACGGCCGCCAGAAGCGCCCGCGATCCCCGCGGAGACAATCGTCACCAGAACCAGATAGTGAGTCACCGGGATGCCGACCGAGCGCGCCAGCCCTTCATTCTCCCGCAACGCGATCAGCGCGCGGCCGAAGCGCGAATTGACGATATGTGCGACCAGGATGAAGGCGACCACGGCCACGGCGAGAACGAGCCAGTAATTCTGCGCCTTGCTGGTCAGGGTGGTGACGCCAAGCCCGGGTAGCCAGAGCGTGAAGGAGGGAATGTTGTTGATCGCCATCGGGCCTTCGGTGAGATCGACCCAGTTCAGCGCGATCAGCCGCATCACCTGCGCGAAG
>JAEZBA010000128.1 GCA_023430245.1 Pseudomonadota bacterium | reverse complement strand
TGATACCAGGAGCTGCCGCTCACGGCTTTGGAGACGCGCGTCGCCGCGCGCGTATCAATGACCTCGTCCTGGAGGGTGGCTGCAAAGCGGCCCCGTGGCGGGAACGCAATGATCTCGGCGGATCGGTTCAAGGTCGGCATCGGTTTATCCCCTTGGCTCGCTGGGCCTCTGGCTCGCTCGGGTTTTCGCGGGTCGACCGCGATTCAATTGCTGGAGTGAATATAACCGTGCTGCCCCTGATTTGCTCCTCATGCCTCACATAAAATCAGCGCATGCATACAATATGGGCGTTTCGCCACTTGCCGCTTAGATCGCCAATTCGGCTGCACGCAAAGTGCTGTGCTGCAGCATTTGCCCTCTAGTGGGGCGCTGCCGCTGGGATTGGCACACAAAATGCTTTGATTGGCCCATTGCCGGTAGCCGGGCGCGAGCCGGCACCCGATTAACCCTCGGGCTCACCTTTTCCGCGTCGCCAAGATCAAGAGAGACCAATGCCAAAGTTCAAGCTCGAGTATATTTGGCTCGACGGTTACACGCCGGTTCCGAGTCTGCGCGGCAAGACCCAGATCAAGGAATTCGACGTATTTCCCTCGCTCGAACAGCTGCCGCTCTGGGGCTTTGACGGCTCGTCGACGATGCAGGCTGAGGGCCATTCGTCGGACTGCGTGCTGAAGCCGGTCGCCGTCTATCCCGACGCCGCACGCAAGAACGGCGTGCTGGTGATGTGCGAAGTGATGATGCCCGATGGCGTCACCCCGCATGCCTCGAACAAGCGCGCCACCATTCTCGACGATCCGGACGCCTGGTTCGGCTTCGAGCAGGAATATTTCTTCTACAAGGATGGCCGTCCGCTGGGCTTCCCGGAATCCGGCTATCCGGCACCGCAGGGCCCCTATTACACCGGCGTCGGCTACAAGAATGTCGGCTCGGTCGCCCGCGAGATCGTCGAGGAGCATCTGGAGCTGTGCCTCGCCGCCGGCATCAACCACGAAGGCATCAATGCCGAAGTGGCGAAGGGTCAGTGGGAATTCCAGATTTTCGGCAAGGGCTCCAAAAAGGCCGCCGACGAGATGTGGATGGCGCGCTACCTGATGCTGCGTCTCACCGAGAAATACGGCATCGACATCGAATTCCACTGCAAGCCGCTCGGCGACACCGACTGGAACGGCTCGGGCATGCACTGCAACTTCTCGACTAAGTACATGCGAGAAGTTGGCGGCAAGGAATACTTCGAAGCGCTGATGAAGGCGTTCGAGAAGAACCTGCACGACCACATCAACGTCTACGGTCCGGACAATGACAAGCGCCTGACCGGCAAGCACGAGACCGCGCCGTGGAACAAGTTCTCCTACGGCGTAGCCGACCGCGGCGCCTCGATCCGCGTCCCGCACTCCTTCGTCAATAACGGCTACAAGGGCTATCTGGAAGACCGCCGCCCGAATTCGCAGGGCGACCCCTATCAGATCGCCTCGCAGGTGCTGAAGACAATCTCTGAAGTGCCGACCGGCGCGAAGGCCGCCGCGGCCTAGCCTGCAACGACAAACGGATGCATGTCCCGCAGACATGCATCCGTTTCAGTTCGCATTGATCCTGATGTCAGCGGGATCGATGTCCAGCGGGGGAGGTACTTGGTCGTCCCTCCCCCGCTTTTATTCTGGCTACAGATCACCCGACCAGCGGCTTCAGCCCGCTTTCGATCTCCGCGCGCCGCTTCTCCAGAAACGGCGGCAGCGCGAGTTTCTCGCCGAGCGAGTCCATCGGCTCGTCGGCGGCAAAACCTGGCCCGTCAGTCGCGATCTCGAACAGGATGCCGTTTGGCTCGCGGAAATACAGCGACTCGAAATAATAGCGGTTAACCTTGCCGCTGTTCGGCACCCGCAATTTGACCAGGCGGTCCGCCCAGGCGTCGTATTCGGCACGATTCGGCGTGCGGAACGCGACATGATGAACACCGCCAGCGCCGGGCTGCGCCATCGGCAATTTGGGCCTTACCGCGACATGCAGTTCGGCGGCCGGACCGCCCTCGCCCATCTCGTAAACGTGTACGATGTCGCTGTCCGAGTCCGGCAGCGGATAGTCCCGCACATGCCGCATCAGCATCAGTTCTCGCAGCACGATGTCGGTTGCCGTGCGGTCCGGCACCGACATGGTGATTGGGCCCAAGCCCCGGATCTGATGCTCCGCCGGCACCGGGCTTTTGCTCCAGGGGTGCGCCTCCCCGGCGCCGCCGTCGTCGATCAGGCTGAGCCGCTGGCCTTCCGGATCCTCGAAATCGAGGGTGAAGCGCCCGTCGCGTTCGCCGATGTCGCCGACCCTCGCGCCGGCTCCGGTGAGATGGCGGTGCCACCATTGCAACGTATCGTGCCCGGCGACACGCAGGCCGGTGCGGCTGACGGTGTGATTGCCGCGGCGCTCCGGGCCGGTGTTGAAATCGAAGAAGGTGAGATCGCTGCCGGGCGACGCCACGCCGTCGCCATAGAACAGGTGATAGGCGGAGACATCGTCCTGGTTCACGGTCTTCTTGATCAGCCGCATCCCCATCACCTGCGTGTAGAAGCGCAGATTGCCCGGTGCGTCTGCCGAAACCGCGGTGAGATGGTGAATGCCGGTAAGCTGCATGCAGATGGTTCCGCGCGAAACGATGCGGCCGGCCCTCGTGGCCGGCCCTTGCCATTCTACATAAGCGGGGCGACCCAAAAGGAAAGCCCTCCGCCGCCGCCGATTGAATGCGGCTCTTGCGTTGACTTGGAACGCGGCAGGCTGTCCCATCGCTACAGGCGGAGATTTCACCATGTCACTCAAGGGCAAGACCCTCTTTATCACCGGCGCATCGCGCGGCATCGGCCTTGCGATCGCGGTGCGGGCGGCGCGCGACGGCGCCAATATCGCGGTCGCTGCCAAGACCGATCAGCCGCATCCGAAGCTGCCGGGCACGATCCATACCGCTGCGGCCGAGATCGTGAAGGCCGGCGGACAGGCGCTGCCGCTCACTGTCGACGTGCGCGACGAGGATCAGGTGAAGGCGGCGCTCGCGCGCACCGCCGATACCTTCGGCGGAATCGATATCGTGGTGAACAATGCCAGCGCGGTGCAGGTCACGCCGGTCGAACAGACCGACATGAAGCGCTACGACCTGATGAACGGCGTCAATGCCCGCGGCACCTTCATGGTGTCGAAATTCGCCATCCCCTATCTGGAGAAGGCCGAGAATCCGCATATCCTGATGAATTCGCCACCGCTCGACATGAAGGAGAAATGGTTCGCGCCGCACACCGCCTATTCGATGGCGAAGTTCGGCATGAGCATGGTGGTGCTGGGACTGTCCGGCGAATTGCGGCCGAAGGGCATCGCGGTGAATGCGCTGTGGCCGCGCGCGACGATCGCGACCAGCGCGATCCAGAATCTGCTCGGCGGCGACATCGTGATGCGGATGTCGCGCAAGCCCGAGATCATGGCCGACGCAGCATATGCGATCTTCAACAAGAAGGCCGCCGACTTCACCGGGCATTTCCTGATCGACGATACCTTCCTCTACAGCGAAGGCGTGCGCGATTTCGAGCCATACCGGGTCGATCCGACGATGCCGCTGGCCGAGGTATTCTTCACGCCGGATGAACCGCCGCCGCCACCCGGCGTTGTCATTGACGCACGGCGCGATATCCGTGACCTTGAGGCTTCACGCGCAAAACCCTGAAAGTGCCACCCGTCGCATGACAACGCTGCTGATCAGCCATCCCGCCTGTCTCAATCATGTCACCCCGCCCGGCCATCCGGAGCGTCCGGACCGGCTGCGGGCGATTGACCGCGCGCTGGAGAACGAAAAGTTCGCGCTGCTCGCACGAGAACAGGCACCGATGGCCGACCTTGAGACGGTCGCGCTGGCGCATCCCATGGACTATGCCAGAGCGATCCGCGAGGCCGCGCCGCGCGAAGGCATGGTCTCGCTCGATGGCGACACCTCGATGTCGCCCGGTTCGCTGGAAGCGGCCTTGCGCGCCGTTGGCGGCGTCGTGCTCGCTGTCGACGAGGTGGTCGGCAAGCGCGCCGACAATGCCTTCGTTGCCACCCGTCCGCCCGGTCACCATGCCGAGACCGTCCGGCCGATGGGCTTTTGTCTGTTCAACAATGTCGCGGTCGCCGCCCGCCATGCGCAGAAGACGCACGGCCTCGCCCGCGTCGCCATCATCGATTTCGATGTGCATCACGGCAACGGCACCCAGGAGATTTTCTGGAGCGACCCGACGGTGATGTATTGCTCGACCCACCAGATGCCGCTCTATCCCGGCACGGGTGCCAAATCCGAACGCGGCGACCACGACAATATCGTCAACGCGCCGCTGCGGGCGGGCGATGGCGGCGAGCAATTCCGCGCCGCGATGGACGATGTGATCCTGCCGCGGCTGGAAGCCTTCGGGCCGGACCTCGTCATCATCTCGTCCGGTTTCGACGCGCATATCCGCGACCCCCTGGCGAGCCTGAATTTTACCGAGGTCGACTTCGCCTGGGCCACGAAAAAGCTGATGGACCTCGCCGATCGCCGGGCCGGTGGCAGGGTGGTTTCGGCGCTCGAGGGCGGCTATGACCTGCAGGGGCTGGCGGGCTCGGTGGATGCCCATGTCTCCGCGCTGATGCGGGGGTAGCCTGGTATCGCGCCCCGGACGCGGTGCGGCGCGCAGCATTGCGCAGCGCCGCACCGCAGAGCCAGAGCCTACCCCATTCTATGGGTCCCGGTTCTGCAGCGCACCGCTTCACGCTGCACTGCGCCCGGGACACGAGAGCGGTATAGTCTTATCCGAATCGCAACCAGGATCGACATGTCAGACAAAAGCCACGCCGACGTCACCACCATGCCCTTCGAGCGGGCGATCGACGAACTGGAATCGATCATCAAGCGGCTCGAGGACGGGAAAGTGCCGCTCGCGGAATCAGTCGAGATCTACGAGCGCGGCGAAGCGCTGAAGCGCCGCTGCGAGGAATTGCTGAAGGCCGCCGAGGCGCGGGTGGACAAGATCACCACCGGCGCCGATGGCAAGGCCAAGGGCACGACGCCGCTCGATGTGAAGTGACGCCCTTAGCCGTCATTGCCGGGCCTGACCCGGCAATCCATCAAGCGAAGATGCGCGGTCAAGCCCGCGCATGACATCGGAAACCTATTTCTTCCGATAAACAATCAGCGTCTTGAAATCCGCGACGCGCTCGACCGGCTTTTCTTTCTCCCAGACCGGCAGGATTTCCGACGTGCGTTGGGCACCCATCGAAT
>JAEZBA010000096.1 GCA_023430245.1 Pseudomonadota bacterium | reverse complement strand
ATCTGGCCTTTGCCGACGATTTGCGAGCGCTGCTTGGCGACCGGCTACAGACATTCGTGTCAAGCGACGGCCAGCGGCTCGATCTCAAGGCGGCAATATCGGCGCTGGCACCAGGCGGCATCGCTGCGGTCTGCGGCCCCCTGCCCCTGCTCGACGAGGCCCGGCGCATCTGGCGCGCGCTCGGCCGGCCCCATGCGGATCTGCGCTTCGAGACATTTGGCTCGAGCGGCGCGCTCGCCACCGAGCCGTTTCGCCTGCGGCTCGCAGATAGCGGCCGCGAAATCCTGGTCCCGGAAACGCAAACGATCCTGGATGCGCTGGAAGACGCCGGCATCGGCGTGATTTCGGATTGCCGGCGCGGCGAATGCGGCGTCTGCGCGCTCAACATCGTCGCGATCGATGGCATGGTGGATCACCGCGACGTGTTCTTCAGCGATCACCAGAAGCAGGAGAACAGGAAGCTCTGCGCTTGCGTGTCGCGCGCGGTCGGGACGATTACGATCGATCCGCTGCTCAGACCGGACCCGACGCATCCGCGGTCGTGATCACCGCACCAGTTCCCGCATCGCGCGATCGAGCCCCTCCAGCGTCAGCGGATACATCCGCCCGCCCATCAACTGCTTCATCATGCGGATCGACTGGGTGTAGTCCCATTCCGCTTCCGGCACCGGATTGAGCCAGACAGCGGCGGGATAGGTCCGCGTGATCCGCTCCATCCACACCTGCCCCGGCTCCTCGTTCATGTGTTCGACCGAGCCGCCCGGCATCGCGATCTCGTACGGGCTCATCGAGGCGTCGCCGACGAAGATCACCTTGTAGTCGTGCGGATATTTATGCATCACATCGAAGGTCGGCGTGGTCTCGGTATAGCGTCGCCGGTTCTCCTTCCACACCCGCTCGTACAGGCAATTGTGGAAGTAGAAATGCTCCATGTGCTTGAACTCGGCACGCGCCGCCGAGAACAATTCCTCGGTCGCCTTGATGTGCCAGTCCATCGAGCCGCCGACATCGAAGAATAGCAGCACCTTCACCGCATTGTGCCGCTCCGGGCGCATGTGGATATCGAGATAGCCCTTGTGCGCGGTGCCCTTGATGGTGCCGTCGAGATCGAGTTCATCGGGTGCGCCGGTGCGGGCGAATTTGCGCAACCGCCGCAGCGCCACCTTGATGTTGCGGGTGCCGATCTCGACCTCGTCGTCGAAATCCTTGAATTCGCGCTTGTCCCACACCTTCACAGCGCGGCGATGCTTGCTCTCGCCGCCGATACGGATGCCCTCGGGGTTGTAGCCGGAATTGCCGAACGGCGAGGTGCCCCCCGTTCCGATCCATTTCGATCCGTCCTGATGCCGGCCCTGCTGCTCCTCAAGCCGCTTCTTCAGCGTCTCCAGCAGCTTGTCGAGCCCGCCCATCGCCTCGATCTGCTTCTTTTCCTCCTCGGTGAGATATTTCTCCGCCAGCGACTTCAGCCAGTCTTCGGGGATCTCGGCCGTCAGCGCCTCTTCCATCAGGGAGAGGCCCTTGAACACCGATCCGAACACGCGGTCGAACTTGTCGAGATTGCGCTCGTCCTTCACCAGCACAGCGCGGGAGAGATAGTAGAAATCCTCGACCTTGCGCGACGCGAGGTCGGCATCCATCGCCTCCATCAGCGTCAGATATTCGCGCAGCGAGACCGGCAGTCCGGCGGATTTGAGTTCGGTGAAGAAGGTGATGAACATGGCTAATCCGTGAGTCGGGCTGGAACCGGAGCTTGAGCCCGCGGGAACTTCGACGCGCCTGCACGATAACGCATTTTGCGCGAGCCGGCCTCAGTCCGAACGTGCCGCAAAGCCGGCCGATTCGGGCCCCGCGGACCATCGGCCACCCTTCATGCGCGAGAGACCGGACCAGGTCCAGCGTCGAGTTCCAATTCGCGGTACGCTCACGCAGAATACTGTTCCGGAAATATTCTCGCTTCATTTTAATCGATTTCGGCAGCCTCGCGTTCGCACATCGGGTGGCATTCAGCACATGGCCAGCGAACGAGACCGATCTTGCCGCCACCCGACATCGACCCGAGCGATATCGTCATTGTCGAACGCAATCGCTTCGCCCGCACCACCGCGACCATTCTCGGGCGCTATGCGCTGGCGAGCCGGCGCAACGCGCGCGGAGAGCGGCGTGAATTTTCCTGCCGGACGGTCGGAATTAGCCGTTACGAACTCGCACTGGCGGTGCCGGTTTCCGGCCCGATCGGGGAACGCGTCATTGCGAGTTTCAACGAACTCGGAAAGCTCGAAGGACAGATCATCCGGCTCAGCGACGATGGCTTCGTCATGAGTCTCGTGCTGGCGGCGGAGCAGCGCGAACGCCTCGTGTCCAAGATTCTCTGGCTCGAAATGCGCAAGCATCTCAATCTACCAGATGACCGCCGCCACAAGCGGGTTATTCCGAAGCACCCGCATTCCACCGTGATGCTGGCCGACGGCCGCATCTGCGATTGTTTCGTCATCGACATGTCGGCGTCAGGCGTCGCGGTATCGGCCGAAATCGACCCGAAAGTCGGCGACGTTCTTGCGGTCGGAGCAATCGTCGGGCGCGTGGTGCGGATTTTCCGCGAGGGCTTCGCTGTCCGCTTTATCGAGCTGCAGGATCCGGACGCCCTGGAACACCTGTTGCTTCGGCGGTGAAAGCGCCGCCCAGCCCGCGCATGGAGGACAGCGGCCGTGTGTGCTCGCCAGCCGTCGCGCTTCGGCGCACGATCGCCAGATTGTCGAGAAACATCCGGGCGCAGCGGTCCCAGGTCATGCGGCTGGCAAAGGCGCGGCACGCGTCGCGATCGATGCTCAGCGCCCGCAGCGCAGCCGCCCGAAGGTCCTCGTCCAGCACGCCAACGGTCGCGTCGCCGATCACATCGAGCGGACCCGGCACCGGATAGGCCGCGACCGGCACCCCGCAGGACAGCGCTTCCAGCATCACCAGGCCGAAAGTGTCGGTGCGGCTGGGAAACACGAACACATCGGCGGCCGAGTAGATCGCAGCGAGTTCGTCGCGATGCCGCTCGCCGAGAAACACCGCTTTTGGAAAACGCTGCATCAGTTCGGGCCGCATCGGGCCATCGCCGACGACGACCTTAGTCCCCGGCAGATCGAGCGACAGGAACGCCTCGATATTCTTCTCGACCGCGACCCGGCAGACGGTCAGGAAGATCGGACGCGGGAGATCGGGCGGCAAGAGATCGAGTGCAGGCTTGCGCGGCGCGAACACCTCGCCGTCCACGCCCCGCGGCCACAGCACGGGGTTGCCGAAACCACGCCCCGACAATTCAGAGATCAGTGACCGTGTCGACACCATCACGCGCTCGGCATGGCCATGGAAGCGCCGCAGCCAGCGCCAGACCAGCGCTTCCGGGATCGGGGCGCGCGCCGCCACATATTCCGGCAGCCGGGTATGGAAGCTGGTGGTGAAGGCGATACCGCGCCGGATGCAATAACGCCGCACCGCATGTCCGATGGTGCCTTCGGTCGCGATGTGGATCGCGTCCGGCTTCAGCGCGTCGATCCGCTTCGCAACCGCCCATGGCGCCGGCAGCGCGCAGCGGATGTCCGCATAGGTCGGCAGCGGAAAGGTCCGAAAGCCTTCATGCGTCAGGAACGATATCTCGGCCCCATGCCGCGGCGCCGTCGCCGCCAGCGTCGACAGCGTGCGGACGACGCCGTTGACTTGCGGGTGCCACGCGTCGGTTGCGATCAAAACGCGCATCATGCCTCCTGCAGGCCGCCCACGAGCGACCGCGCCTGTGGCGCAATTGTTGTGGCGGGCCACACCCTGATTTCGAAAGTGCCATCCAGCCGCTCGACTGCCGCCGTGCAGCTTTCCAGCCAGTCGCCGCAATTGATGTAGCGGACGCCCAGCCGGTCATGCATCGCCGGATGATGCACATGCCCGCAGATCACGCCATCGGCGCGATGGTCTGCGGCAAGCGCCGCAATCTCGCGCTCGAACTGTCCCAGATAATCGATGCTTTCCTTGACACGTCGCCGCGCCCATTGCGACAGCGACCAGCCGGGCAATCCGACGGCTAGGCGCGCCCGATTCCAGCGATCGCTCAGTGCGAACAGCGCGGCATTCAACCGCCCGCCGATCGCGGCAATGCGGTGCGGCACCTGCGCCACGCGATCGAGATGGTCGCCATGGGTCACCACGTAGCGCCGGCCATCACCCGCGATATGGATGGCGGTCTCCGCCACTTCGACACCGGCGAAATGCGTGCCGGGATAATCGCGCAGGAACGCGTCGTGATTGCCGGGCAGATAGACGATCCGCGTCCCCTGCGCCGCGGCGGCGAACAGCTCGCCGATCACGTC
>JAEZBA010000066.1 GCA_023430245.1 Pseudomonadota bacterium | reverse complement strand
CCTCCTCCGTCAGCGGCTTGCCATCCTGCGCTTCGGAAAGTGGCGCGAAGAGCGCAACGAAATCCCGATAAGCCTGCGAGACGTCGTCAAGATTGAATGCTGCGGCGGCCAGCGCATGCCGGTCTTCCCGGCGCGGAATCATGACGAACACGCCGTCAGGAGCGGTGAGATCGTCCGGCACCGGTTCGATGCCGACATGGATGACTGGCGACAGCACGGCATAGCCTGCGCGCATCAGACCGGCGCGTAGCGCCGCCGGATCACCCGCTTTCGGGCCGATCACGACAACCTGCACCTCGCCGCGCTGCTCCGGGACACCCGCATAGATGCGCTGGGTCGCCTGCAGGAACTCGGCCTCGCCGCTTTTCGTCAGCCGATAAAAGCTCGCACGCCCACGCTTGCTGCTGGCAAGCCAACCATCGGCGGAGAGCCGCGACACCGCCGTACGTACATGCCCCGCCTCAATCTCGAACAGCGCCATCAACTCGATCAGCGAGCCGATCCAGAGAGAGCCCCCGCGCGGCACGATGGCGTCGCCATAGAGCGTGACGATCAGCGACCAGATGCGCGCAGGCTTGCGCGCATGGAATTGCTTCACGAGAGCGGCGATAGGCGGTGAGAGCGGCATACTAACCGCGTTTAGCACCTCTCCCCGCTTTCGGGGAGCAGTTAGTGCCCCAGCCCGCCCTTCTCCTCGATGAAGCGGGCAACCTCGTCGACACCCTTGCCTTCGCGCATATTGGCGAACACGTACGGCCGGGCGCCGCGCATCTTCTTAGCGTCTCGGTCCATCACTTCGAGCGAAGCGCCGACATAAGGCGCGAGGTCGATCTTGTTGATGACGAGCAAGTCCGAGCGGGTGATGCCAGGACCGCCCTTGGATGGAATCTTGTCTCCCGCCGCGACATCGATGACATAGATCGTGATGTCGGCAAGTTCGGGCGAGAAGGTCGCGGCGAGATTGTCGCCGCCGGATTCGATCAGCACCAGATCGAGATCGGGGAAGCGCTTGCGCATGTCGGCCACGGCCGCAAGGTTGATCGAGGCATCCTCGCGGATCGCGGTATGCGGACAGCCGCCGGTTTCGACGCCTGCGATGCGTTCGGGCGCCAGTGCACCCGACCGCACAAGATATTCAGCGTCCCATTTTGTGTAGATGTCGTTAGTGATCGCGGCGATGTCGAACCGGTCACGCAGACGCTTGCACAGCAGGTCCATCAGCGCGGTCTTGCCGGAGCCGACCGGACCGCCGATGCCAACACGCAGGGGTCCATTGGGATTTTTCATATACACGCTCCATCATCATTCCGTGGCGCGCCATAGGCGCAAAACCGCAATCAACCGCTAGATCGTGTCTCTGGAATCCGGCCTCGCGAGCCCTGCTCGCCGCGGAGCGACCAGTTAACTCCGAAATAGCCTCGTATATTGTGTTTCGTGCCGCATCGATCCGATATCCGCGCGCAAGGCGGCGCCGCCGATGTCGTCGAGCGATGATGAGAGAGCGCGCGCCGCCGTAGCCGCGATAATGTCTTCCAGCGCCGCCAGCACGCGCTGTCCGTCGGTCTGCCCGAGCGGGATCAGCCGCACCCCTGCCGATATCCAGTTTGCGGCAACCGCGTGCAGGAATGCCGGCAGCGCCGCATCGGCCGCGATGCCATGGCCGGCGCAGGCGGTGCCGACGGCCACCGGATAGGCGACCGGACCGTCCCATGCCGCTTCCAGTAGATCGATCGCCTCGCACGGCCAGGCTGCGCGAACCGCGAGCATGAATGCGTGGCCCTGCGCGGTGGTCTCCAGATGCCGCTCCTTCGAGGGCGAAAATGCCGCGGCGAGTTCGGCGACCTCACGCAATCTGGCTGCGTTGCTGTCGTCAACCGCGCGATGAGCCTGCACGAACAGAACCGCGTCGCAGAATCCGGCGCCGTCGCTCATCATCAGAGATAGCCAGTCGGCCAGCGTTGCGGCATCGCAGATATCACCCGCCTCGACCGCCCACTCGATGCCGCTGGAATAGGAGAACGCACCGACGGGGAAGGAGGGCGAGAGCCAGGCCATGAGGCGGTAGAGCGCGGCGTGTGGCGTGGCGTGCTCCAAATCCCCTCCCCGCGTGAGCGAAGGTAACGTTGAGCAGGGGCCGGGGGTGCGGAGTGCAGACGGCCGCTTCCGCTCAGCGCGACCCTTCACCAACGGAAGGTTCTTGCCTTCACCGCTCATGATCGTGGCCGTGATGGTGGTGATCGTGGTGCCCATGTGCATGATCGTGACCATGATCATGCACATGGCTGTGGCTGTGCGGCACCGTCGCCTGCGGATCGAATGGCGCCTCGATCGTTGTCACAATCGCGCCGAGACCGCACAGCATCTCCTCCAGCACGTGATCGCGCCGGATGCGGATTCGGTTGCCGGCGATCTGCACATCGGTATGCCGGTTGCCGAGGTGCCAGGCGAGCCGCACGAAATTGCGCGGCGACGACGCAGCGATCTCGGCGAGCCGCTCCGGCATGCCGGACACCAGCACAACTGTGCCGTCATCGAGCACGAGACCGTCGCCGTCATGCAGTGTTACTGGCCTGTCGAAATCGAGCAGCAGCCGCATGCCCTTCTCGCCGGTCAGCACGATGCGGCGACGCTGCCGGTCGTCGGCATCGAGTACGACGCGGTCGATGGCGGTCGCGGCATTCCAGCTGCCGGCAGGAGAGATGGTGGTTACGCGGTGCATTGCGACAGCTTATCAGTTTGTCATGCCCCCCGAAGGCGGGGCTGTCTGATATACACATCTGCCGCTGCCGACGAAA
>JAEZBA010000043.1 GCA_023430245.1 Pseudomonadota bacterium | reverse complement strand
GGAAATGTTCCTCGCTGACCCCAAGACCACATCGATCATCATGATCGGCGAGATCGGCGGTTCGGCCGAAGAGGATGCCGCGCAATTCTTGAAGGACGAAGCGCGCAAGGGCCGCAAGAAGCCGATGGTCGGCTTCATCGCCGGTCGCACCGCGCCTCCGGGGCGCCGCATGGGCCATGCCGGTGCGATCATTTCCGGTGGCAAGGGCGATGCGGAATCCAAGATCGCGGCGATGGAAGAAGCCGGGATCAAGGTGTCGCCGTCTCCGGCACGGGTGGGCAAGACTTTGGTCGAGGTGCTGAAGGGCTGACGCCCCGCGCAGCTGCCGCGCGCCATCCACACCATTTCGCATTCGGATGAGCGAATGCGAATCAGTGTGGTTCCCGCGGTACATCCGTATGGGTTCCCTCCTGATTTAATGATCGTCACGTAACGATCACGCAGGGGGGACCACCATGAAACAATCGCTTGTCCGTTATTCGGCCATCGCTTGCCTGACCGGCGCCGCGCTCGTGGGTACCGCCCATGCGCAAGCTTCGGACGATGCAATCCGCCGGCTCGAGGCAAAGATCGATGCGCTGGCGTCGGAAAATGCCGCGCTCCGCTCGCGGCTGAACCGGATCGAGGCCGCGCCGCGCCAGGCGCGACAAAAGCCGGAGCAGACTTATCCCGCCGCGCGGTCGCAGACCGGTCCGTCGCCGCAGCAAGTGGCGGCCGCACGGGAAGCCTTTGCAGCCGACATGCCGGTGAAATACGCCGCGCCGGCTGCGATCATGCCGGCCTATAACTGGTCCGGCTTCTATCTCGGCGGGCATGTCGGTTATGGCTGGGGCGAGGCCGGCGCCACGCCGACCGGGATTACCGGTCTGCTGGTTGATCCGTTCAGGACCGACAATGACGGCTGGCTCGGCGGTGTCACGTTCGGCTTCAACTATCAGACCGGCCGCGTGGTGGTTGGTTACGAAGGCGAATGGTCGTGGGCCGGAATCAAGGGCGACGCCAACGCAAATCTTCTGTTCGGCCTGATCCCGGGCGTCTCGGTCACTGGCAGCTATCAGAACAACTGGATTTTCACCTCGGCAGCCCGGCTCGGCGTGGCGTTCGACAGCCTCCTGATTTACGGCAAGGCCGGCCTTGCCCTGGCCGAAAACGAATACACCGCCACGATGTCGGTTCCGCTGCTCGGCTTCAACTACGCGTCGACGATCACCGAAACCGAGGTCGGCTGGCTGGTCGGCGCCGGTATCGAATGGGCCGTCGCCGGAAACTGGACCATGAAGGTCGAAGGCACCTACATGGACTTCGGTCAGAAGAACCGGGCTTTTGCCGGTTTGCCGATCCTCGGCCCGATTGCGCTCCCGGTGAACGCCGACATCGAAAGCCACATCGCCGCGGTCAAGTTCGGCGTCAATTACCGCTTCGGCGATTTCGGCAAGGCGCCAGTGATGGCCAAATATTGATCAATCCTCCGAAAATCACGAGGTAGGCCCCCGGCTTTTTCCGGGGCCTACCTCCTGCGGGACAACGGGAATTCGGCCTAGTGGCCCGAATGAAAGATTGAATCTCGATTCATATCAAGGTCATCTTATCGTGGCCGAAGCGGGTACTTATCTGTAAAAGGGTCGCGCCCGGGACGCATTTTTCAGCCGATTCGGACCCGAAATGGCCGCTTCCGGCGGTCAGCAACGATCTCAGACGCCATCGATCCAGACCACGGATCCACGCCAGGACGCCCGCATGTCTCGCCAGGACGCGAACGCAGCCTTCGCCCTTACCTCTTTCCTCTACGGCGGTAACGCCGCCTATATCGAAGATCTCTATGCCCGCTACGAAGCCGACCCGGCTTCGGTCGATGCGCAGTGGCAATCCTTCTTCCAGAGTCTGAAGGACGACCCGGCCAGCGTTACCAAGAGCGCGAAGGGCGCGTCTTGGAAACAGCCGGGCTGGCCGCAGCTCTCGAATGGCGAACTGGTCGCGGCGCTGGACGGCAACTGGGCCGAGACCGAGAAAGTCCTCTCCGGCAAGATCAAGGGCAAGGCGCAGAAGGCCGGCGTCGAACTGAGCTCGACCGATGTGCTGCAGGCGACCCGCGACTCGCTGCACGCGCTGATGCTGATCCGTGCCTACCGCATTCGCGGTCACTTCCATGCCAAGCTCGATCCACTCGAACTCGAGCCGGAGAAGGATGAGCAAGAGCTCGATCCGCGCTCATACGGCTTCACCGAAGCCGACATGGACCGCAAGATCTATCTCGACAACGTGCTCGGGCTGGAATTCGCGACCATGCGCGAGATCGTTGCGATCCTGCGCCGCACCTATTGCCAGACGCTCGGCGTCGAATTCATGCACATTTCCGATCCGCAGCAGAAGGCGTGGATCCAGGAGCGCATCGAAGGCAAGGACAAGGAAATCACCTTCACGCGTGAGGGCAAGCGCGCGATCCTGAACAAGCTTGTCGAGGCCGAAGGATTCGAGAAATTCCTCGACGTGAAATTCACCGGCACCAAGCGCTTCGGTCTCGACGGTGCCGAGTCGCTGATCCCGGCGCTGGAGCAGATCATCAAGCGCGGCGGCAATCTCGGCGTGCAGGAGATCGTCTTCGGCATGGCGCATCGCGGCCGGCTGAATGTGCTGACCCAGGTGATGGGCAAGCCGCATCGGGTGCTGTTCCATGAATTCAAGGGCGGCTCGGCGACGCCGGACGAGGTCGAAGGCTCCGGCGACGTGAAGTATCACCTTGGCGCCTCGAGCGACCGCGAGTTCGACGACAACAAGGTACACCTGTCGCTGACGCCGAGCCCCTCGCATCTGGAAATCGTCGATCCGGTGGTGCTCGGCAAGGTGCGCGCCAAGCAGGATCAGCTCGGCGCCACGCCCGACGATCGCACCATGGCGCTGCCGCTGCTGATCCACGGCGACGCGGCTTTCGCCGGCCAGGGCGTGGTGTCGGAATGCTTCGGCCTGTCCGAGCTGAAGGGCTATCGCACCGGCGGCAGTCTGCATTTCATCGTGAACAACCAGATCGGCTTCACCACCTATCCGCGCTATTCGCGGTCATCGCCCTATCCGTCCGACGTCGCGAAGATGATCGAGGCGCTGATCTTCCACGTCAATGGCGACGATCCGGAGGCGGTGGTGTTCGCGGCCAAGGTTGCGATCGAATATCGCCAGCGCTTCGCCAAGCCGGTCGTGATCGACATGTTCTGCTATCGGCGCTTCGGTCACAACGAAGGCGACGAACCGGCTTTCACCCAGCCGCTGATGTACCAGAAGATCCGTCAGCATCCCTCGACGCTCGATATCTACGCCAAGAAGCTGATCAGCGAGGGAGTTGTCACCGAAGGCGAAGTCGACAAGATGCGCGGCGACTGGCGCCATCGGCTCGAGGCCGAATTCGAGGCCGGTCAGGGCTACAAGCCGAACAAGGCGGATTGGCTGGACGGCCGCTGGTCGATCATCAAGGCCGGCATGGAGATCGACGATCCGCGCCGCGGCAATACCGGGGTCGATGTCGCCAAGCTCAGGGAGATCGGCGAAAAGATCACCAAGGTGCCGGATGACTTCCAGGTTCACCGCACCATCAATCGTTTTCTCGACAACCGCAAAAAAGCGATCGAGACCGGCGAAGGCATCGACTGGGCGACGGCAGAGGCGCTGGCGTTCTGTACGCTGCTGCTCGATGGCCATCCGGTACGCCTGTCGGGCCAGGATTCCGAACGCGGCACCTTCTCGCAGCGCCATTCGGTGCTGTTCGACCAGCGCACCGAGGCGCGCTACACGCCGTTCAATCATCTGAGCGACAACCAGTCCCGCTACGAAGTGCTGAACTCGATGCTCTCGGAAGAGGCCGTGCTCGGCTACGAATACGGCTACTCGACCGCGGAGCCGAATGCGCTGGTGCTGTGGGAAGCGCAGTTCGGCGACTTCGCCAACGGCGCGCAGGTGGTTTTCGACCAGTTCATCTCCTCGGCCGAACGTAAGTGGCTGCGGATGTCCGGGCTCGTCTGCCTGTTGCCGCACGGTTATGAGGGGCAGGGTCCGGAACATTCGTCGGCGCGTCTCGAGCGCTATCTGCAGATGTGCGCCGAAGACAACATGCAGGTCGCGAACTGCACGACGCCGGCGAATTATTTCCATATCCTCCGTCGCCAGTTGCGGCGCGAGATCCGCAAGCCGCTGATCCTGATGACGCCGAAATCGCTGCTGCGTCACAAGAAGGCGGTGTCGCGGCTCGACGAAATGGGCGCCGACACCAGCTTCCATCGCATCCTCTGGGACGATGCGCAGGTGCTGAAGGACGAGAAGATCAAGCTGGTTGCGGACGACAAGATCCGCCGCGTCGTGCTGTGCGCCGGCAAGGTCTATTTCGATCTCTACGACGAGCGCGAGAAGCGCGGTATTGACGACATCTATCTGCTGCGGGTCGAGCAGCTCTATCCATTCCCGACCAAGGCGCTGATGCAGGAATTGCAGCGTTTCAAGGACGCCGAGATCGTGTGGTGTCAGGAAGAGCCGCGCAACATGGGTGCCTGGTTCTTCGTCGACACCTTCATCGAGTGGGCGCTCAACCAGATCCAGGCCAAGCATCGCCGTCCGCGTTATGCCGGCCGCCCGGCATCGGCCTCGACTGCGGTCGGCCAGATGTCGAAACACAATGCGCAGCTCAAGCAATTCCTCGACGAGGCCCTTGGGTAAACCGTTATCCGTCATCCTGAGGTGGCCGAGTAGCGGCCCTCGAAGGATGTCGGCCACAGAGCGGGCCGTACATCCTTCGAGGCTCGCCCTCTGGGCTCGCACCTCAGGATAACGGCTCAAAAAACACAGGTAGAACGATACAATGACCGAAATCCGCGTTCCCACCTTAGGCGAATCCGTTTCCGAAGCGACCATCGGCAAGTGGTTCAAGAAGCCCGGCGATGCCGTTGCGGTCGACGAGCCGTTGGTCGAGCTCGAGACCGACAAGGTCACGATCGAAGTGCCGGCGCCGGCAGCCGGCGTACTGGAAGCGATCGCGGCCAAGGACGGCGAGACCGTCGCGGTTGGCGCGCTGCTTGGTGAAATCAAGGAAGGCGGCAAGGGCGCCGTTGCGGCTGCGACCACGACCGGCGCGCCCGACAAGAAGCAGAGCACGACGGCGCCGATCCAGGCCGGCGCGGTCGAGGTGACGCCGCGTCAGCAGGATAAGCCGGAAGCCCAGGCCCCGAAGCCGTCCGGCGATATGCCGGTCGCACCGTCGGTACGCAAGATGGGCGCTGAGTCCGGCGTCGAGCCCTCGACCGTTCCCGGCACCGGCAAGGATGGCCGCGTCACCAAGGGCGACATGATGGCCGCCATTGAGCGCGCCGCCGCGGCGCCGACCCCGGCGTCAGCGCCGGTGCAGGTCCGGGCGCCGTCGCCGGCCGACGACGCCGCGCGCGAAGAGCGGGTGAAGATGACGCGGCTGCGCCAGACCAACGCGCGCCGGCTCAAGGATGCGCAGAACACCGCCGCGATGCTCACGACCTTCAACGAGGTCGACATGAAGGCGGTGATGGAATTGCGCAGCCACTACAAGGATGCGTTCGAGAAGAAGACCGGCGTGAAGCTAGGCTTCATGGGCTTCTTCGTGCGCGCCTGCGTGCAGGCGCTGAAGGACATCCCCGCGGTCAATGCGGAGATCGACGGCGGCGACATCATCTACAAGAATTACTACCACATCGGCGTCGCGGTCGGCACCGAGAAGGGCCTGGTAGTGCCGGTGATCCGCGATTGCGATCACAAGTCGCTGGCGCAAATCGAGAAGGACATCGCCGACGCCGGCAAGCGCGCGCGCGACGGCCAGCTCAAGATCGAGGAAATGCAGGGTGGCACCTTCACGATTTCGAATGGCGGCGTCTATGGCTCGCTGATGTCGACGCCGATCCTGAACGCGCCGCAATCCGGCATTCTCGGCATGCACAAGATCCAGGAGCGGCCGGTCGCCATCGGCGGCAAGGTCGAGATCCGGCCGATGATGTATCTCGCGCTGTCCTACGACCATCGAATCGTCGACGGCCGCGAGGCGGTGACATTCCTGGTGCGCGTGAAGGAAGTGCTGGAGGACCCGGCGCGGCTGATTCTGGATCTGTAAGTAACGTGTGAGGCGGCGTGGCCGCCGTCTCTCCATCCTGCTGGACGACGCAATGACGAAACGGAAAGGTCTCGCGCTGTGCGCTGTGGTGCTCGCCGCTCTTCTCGTGACGAAGACGGGTGATGCCGCGCTGCCGCCGGCGGGTGACATGGCCGCGAGCGATGCCGAGCTGGAATATCTGGTCTCGATCGGCGGCCTGTACCGCAACAAGGGCACCGACGGCGCGGGCGAGCGCTACGATGGCATTGCCGCGGTGCTGCCGCGCGCCGACAGCGTGCGGATGATCTGGTGGGTCGATAACGAGACCTTTTCCGGCACCGGCGAACTGGATCGCCATGCGCTTGTCGTGCAATGGGGCGAGAAATATCCGGTGGTTTATTCCTCCACCGATGAAGGCGTGTTGTCGGGCGAGTGGGACGATGGCGCCGGCAACGACACCCTTGAGCTGTTTGCGCCGCTCGATCCGGAGCCTGCACCTGCGCCGCATGGCCGTTACCGCCTCGAAGGTCTGTCCGCTGACGGGACGGCTTACACCGGTACGGTCTCGATTGCGCGCAAGGGCGAGGCATTTGAGTTCGTCTGGCACGCGGGAGTCGAAAGCCATCGCGGCAAGGGTAAGCGGCAGGGCAATCTACTGCAGGTGACGCGCGCCGATGGATTGCCCGCAATCTACGCGCTCGATACCGACGGCACGTTGCGTGGTCTGCTCGGGAAGGGCCACAGCGAAGAAACGCTGACGCCTTTACGATAGTGCAGACTTACGGACTGAAAGGATAGATTTTGCCAAACGGCAGGCCCGGAGACAATCCGTACTACGACATTGTCGAGTATGGGATTCCTGTCTTCAATGCAGAGGTCGACGATAAAATCCGAGCGCTCCACGCCAAGGGGACGCCGCGATTGCAATCTTTAGTTTCGGATATTGTCTGGTATTGGCCGTTGGTCGATGGCCAGCCTGTCAGGATAGACGGACTATCGTCCGTTCTTGATGCCGTGAAGGCTTACGCGCAGATACAAGATTGAATCCCGCAATACGCACCGACCGAGAAATAAACATGTCCTACGATCTGATCGTCATCGGCACCGGCCCCGGCGGCTATGTCTGCGCCATTCGCGCGGCGCAACTCGGCATGAAGGTGGCCGTGGTCGAGAAGCGCGCGACGCTGGGCGGCACCTGCCTGAATGTCGGCTGCATTCCGTCGAAGGCGCTGTTGCATGCGTCCGAGATGTTCGAGGAGGCCGGCCACGCTTTCGCGAAGATGGGCATCGGCGTCGGCAAGCCGAAGCTCGACCTGAAGCAGATGCTGGCGTTCAAGGACGAAGCGGTCGACGGCAACGTGAAGGGCGTCGATTTCCTGATGAAGAAGAACAAGATCGACGTGATCCATGGCACCGGCCGTATCACGGCGCCCGGCAAGGTTGAGGTGACAGGCGCGGACGGCAAGGCGCAGACGCTTGAGACCAAGAACATCGTCATCGCCACCGGCTCCGATGTGACCAAGCTGAAGGGCATCGAGATCGACGAGAAGCGCGTCGTCTCCTCCACCGGAGCGATTGCGCTCGAGAAGGTGCCGGAAAAGCTGGTCGTGATCGGCGCCGGCGTGATCGGGCTCGAACTGGGTTCGGTCTGGCGCCGGATCGGCTCGCAGGTGACCGTGGTCGAATTTCTCGATCGCATCCTGCCGGGCATGGATTCGGAGGTCGCGCGTCAGTCGCAGCGCCTGTTCGAGAAGCAGGGCATGGCCTTCAAGCTCGGCTCGAAGGTCTCCGCTGTCGATACCTCCGGGAAGAAGCTGAAGG
>JAEZBA010000652.1 GCA_023430245.1 Pseudomonadota bacterium | reverse complement strand
CCGCAAGGGACCGCCGCGTCCGTGGCTTGGGATGTACGTTGCCGATTCCGACCAGAAGCTTGTGGTGATGGGACTTGCCAGCCGCGGTCCGGCACAGCGCGCCAAGATTGAGACGGGTGACGTCGTGCTTGCGGTCGGCGGGACACGAGTGGAGAGCCTGGCCGACCTGTTCCGGAAAATCTGGGCGACGGGAGCAGCCGGCGTCGACGTGCCGCTGACGCTCGCGCGTGAGCAACGCACTGTCGACATCGTCGTCAAGTCAGCGGACCGCAATACGTTTCTGAAGACGCCGCGGATGCATTGAAGCGTCTCCGTTTGAGTGTTTGCAATACGTTTTGTTGCCCGGTGGGGTGTTCGGTCGCGTATGGCTATCTGCGGGACTCGGCGTAGGCCGTGGTCTCAAACTCATTGGCCTGAAGCACCATATTTCCCACAAGGCTCGCGACCGAAAGGCGGATCGGCGCGAGAATGCGTGTGCCCGTAACCGGTACCAGCCACACTTCGATGTCGCGGCCCTCGGACAGGAATTTTATCAGTTGGCTTGACGACCGATGGCCGGACATCGGCGTGAACTTGATGGCGCAGACCAGCGCCGGTTTCCGCCTCCCGCCATCGCCCTTGATCATGTCGAGGCGTTTGAACGAGAGCGCGAGGTCGTAGCGGCGGCGTCCGTCGAACATCGACAGCGTGCGCTCGCATGCTTCTCGCGAGAGTGGATCGGCTGGACCGGGGATCGGACTTGGAATGAGAAAGGCCGACAACGGATCGATGACGCCGGTCTTGTGCGCCGGCGCGATCGGAACCCGGTCGGCTTCGAGCGGCGGCTCCTCGACCTTGAGGTCGCGCACCTGAGAGCTCTCGAAGGTAATCTGGACGTTGACCTTCTCATCTTCTCGCTCGACGGCGGAGACGAAGCTGACGGGTTGCGGCTGGCCGTCCTTGATTCGGCCCCTGGCTGTGACGGTCCCTTCGCCTTTGACCAGGAGGCTGAGGAAGCCGGTCACCCCGCCTGTGGCCGACGTGGTGTAGTCGGTCGAGCCGAGTTGGGTGCGCCAGGTCAGGGTCCCGATGGTGAGTCCGGCCATGGACAGCGTGTAGCGCGCGTCGAATTGCGCCTGCGCGGATGCGGGACCGACAATGCCGATTGCAATCGCCAACGTTGCGACCGCTGCAAGACCTGCTGTTGCGAATATCCGCGCCATTGCTGTTGCCGCCTGCGGCAGCAAAATCCTCCACCAGCTACCTTGTGGGACTATAGGGGGCGCCAGCCCTGATTGCATCCAGAAGTTGCGCGAAGCTGCTGGCGCCGCTTTGCACGGTTAATGGCCGTCCGGGCTCAATCCGCGACCGGCATCAGCTCGATCGCGTCCACCCGGTCAGGATAGAAGGCCAAATAGCCAGCGATGTCACGCACCGCATCGAATGGCGCTTCGTAAGTCCAGATCGCGTTGATCGTCGTGCCGCCATCGACCGCAATCGAATAATACGCAGCGGCGCCCTTGTAGGGACAATGAGTTGCATGATCCGTGCGCTGCAACGCGCTCATGTCGACATCCGCGCGCGGGATATAATGAACGACCGGGTAGTCGGCCTCCCTGAGCGCCAGGGCGCGCCGTGAATCCGCGATCACCCGGCCGCCGTGTGTAATGCGTATCCGATAGCCGGCTGGCTCGATCGCGATCGGGTGGGAGGCGTCCGGAATTTTCATAAAGCCTGTCGCTCGCGTTGCAGTCAGCTGGAGAGATAGGGTCGGCGGGGCACGTTTCAAATGACGGGTCCACCGAGGTGTCAGGGAATCGTCAGTGCCGCAGCCGACGGTCCGTTGGCCGGCGCGCGATGGACCGGCGCATCGTCAATATCGCCGATGAAGCCCCGACATCTGTCTACGAACCTGCCGCATTGGTCGGCCAACTCTGAAATTTGGCGCACCCGACACGATTCGAACGTGTGACCTTTGCCTTCGGAGGGCAACGCTCTATCCAGCTGAGCTACGGGTGCGTCGGGCGCTTACATAGCCCATGCCGCGCCTGCGCGGCAATGCCCGGCTTCTCGGTACGTCAAAGCGCGCAAATCGTTGCCAATACGACCCTTTTGGCCCGATCTGCGAGGGGATCGCGGGGCGGCGGATGGGCGAATTTACCATCCGTAAACCATACGCGGTTATCCATTCATTAAGCATAACCGCACCGGCGCGCCGGACAGCCGCTTCTCATCGATCGTGGATTGCGGCGTGCCTTCGGGCTCAAAAGTGCGGTCGGATTTCGGGGGCCGAAGATGCAACGAGTCGTTCCTGCCGTCCTCAGTGCGATGGTCGCATCACTTGGCTTTGCCGGATCCGCGCGGGCGGCGGATGTACCCCAGGGCTATATGGTGCCGGCGCCGTCGGCCTCTCTGTACAACTGGACCGGTCTCTATGTCGGCGGCCAGGGCGGCTATAGCTGGGGCACGTTCGACGTCAATCCCCGCGGCACGGACATCGACGGCTGGTTCGCCGGCGGGCAGGTCGGCTTCAACTGGCAGAATGGCCGATCGCCGTGGGTGTTCGGTATCGAAGTGGATTCCGCTTTCGGCAATATCGAGCGCGACGTCGATCGGATCACGATCACGACGTTTGCCAGCGCATACAGCAAGGTCAATTACTTCGGCACCGCGCGCGCGAGGATTGGCTACGCCATCGACCGCGCGATGATCTACGGCACCGCCGGCCTGGCCTGGGCGCACAGCGAGATCGGGTTTTACGCCAATTGGAATCAGCTGAGCGGTTACGCGACATCGAACAACAGCCACATCGGCTTTGCCGCCGGGGCGGGCTTCGAGTGGGCGCTGTCGCGCAGCTGGACGATGAAAGTCGAATATCTCTACACCGGGTTCGGCAATGAAAACTATCTCGCCGGAACGATCCCGGGCGGCATCAATGCCGATCTCGGATTCAGCACCGGCCGGTTCGGGGTCAATTACATTTTTGACTGGGGACGCCCGTTTGTGGGCCCGAAATACTGACCGGAGCGCGATCCGGTCGTCACCGCACGTATTCAGGCAGCGCGCAACGCGCGCGTTCGCTTCCAATCTCAGTTGATTTCGGGCGGGCATGCTGAGGATATGAGCCGGCGTGTTGTCACCATCAGGCGGCAGTCATTTTTATTTTATACAGGCTGTCTGCGAGCGTTTGCCGCAGGTCGTCGACAAGAGCGGCTACAAGCGCAGGCGTGGAGACAAGCGCGTGCCGACGATCAACGGTGCCTGCAGCAAGTCGCGTCAGGATGCGCCGCGTGCCAAAACCCCGGACCGTGATTTGCGTCCCCCGCCAGCCTCACCGGCTGCGTGATCCCAACCACCCGGAGGCGTGGCCACGACGACAGCCTCTTTCGGCTGCGTCTTCGGCGTAAACCGCTGAACGGCGGTTCTGGCGTTGGCCAGGAGGCCCGGTTCGAGCTTGCTGCCGATATCATCGCGGTGCCGTGCGGCCTCGCGGTCGCCCTGAAGTGCGGCCAGCGCGAACCACTTGTAGGCCTCCTGGTGGTTCTGGTCGATGCCGATGCCGCGCATCAGCAGCACGGCGAGATTGTATTGGCTGTCGGCGATGCCGCGTTCCGCAGCACGCTGGAACCAGCGCGAAGCCATCTTGTAATCGCGGCGGCCATCGATCCCTTCCGCATAAAGCACGGCCAGATTGTGCATCGCCTTCGCGTTGCCTTTCTCGGCTGCGGCCTGATAGTGCGTGCGAGCCAGCGTCAGGTCCTTCTCCACGCCCTGACCCTTTTCGTACAGGCTGCCGATCCAGAGATGCGCAGGGATAATTCCTGACTTGGCCGCACGTCTGAGCCAGCGCAGGCCTTCCTCGGCATTCACGGGTGCGGAATTGCCTTCGACGAGTCTGACGCCGACCTCGTATTCGGCCGCAGGCTTGCCCTTGGCCGCTTCGGCGCGAAGTTGCGACGGGAGAGTTTCTGGCAACGGCAGGGACGGTTCGCGCGCGGCCTCGCGCGCCCCGGCTGCGACCGGTACCGGCCGGCCGATGACGCCGGTGTTCTCGTTGTCACTCAGGGCCAGGGCGGCTTGCTGAGCCTGACGCTCAGTTGCCGGCGTGACCGTTTCCGGAGCCTGCGATCGCACCAGGTCCGGCACCTCCTGCTCGGCAGGGTCCGTCCTGGTTGCAGAGCCCTTGTCGCTTGCGACCTGGAACGCGCCGGCTTTCGAGATTTCCGGCAGCTCAAAATCGGTCAGCTGCATCGAAACCCTGCCCGCGACCGCAGCAAGTGCGATGACCACCAGGCTGAAGATCAGCGGGCGGATCGGGATGACGATCGCGCGCCTTGGCATGCGCGGCTCGTCGTCTCCGGCCAGATCTGAATAGGCCGCGTAGTGAGGACGGCCGACTTGCGGAAAATCGCGGTCGTATTCGTTACCGACGCCGCGGAGGCTTCTCGTTGCATGATGGCGTCTGTCGAACAGGCTCGCGTGTTCCAGAGCGGAATCGTGCCGCGTAAGAGCAGTCCTCGGGTCGTGTGGTGCTCTCAGATTGATCGCAAGCTGGCCGACCAGTCGTGAGAGGGCGGCATGCGTTTCTTCCAGCGCGTCCTGCGCGTTCCTGCCGCTATTCAGGATACTAGTCGCGTGAGCCGGCGCGGCGAGTACCGGAGAATCCTTTTGCAACGCATCCAGTCTGAGATTGATGTCTTTCAGGCTGCGTTCGATCGAAGCGGGCAAAGTTTCGGTGGACGGCCGCGCAGGCTTCGCAGGGTCGCGACGGGGACTGCCTGGAACCGCCAAACGGTCGCACCTTGCGATAAGCCCACGCACTTCATCCGCAAGTGCGGTCAGGGTGTCTGCCGACGAGGCGAGTTGAGCGACGGCGGGCAGGGAGGAGACGACGGCTTCGATCTCAGGTTTAGGCGAGACCTGCCGGGTGCCGCGTCCCGAGCTGAGGCGATCCGTGAGGTTCTGGAGCGCTGTATGGAAC
>JAEZBA010000617.1 GCA_023430245.1 Pseudomonadota bacterium | reverse complement strand
CGTCCGGCCGGTTCGATACGACGAGGCAGATCTGGGCGGGATAGTTTTGGTCACGGGCAGCGTCGATCAGCGCGGTCATGTTGGAGCCGCGACCTGAGATCAGAATGGCGGTCCGCTTGCGATCCATGCAGCGCTACAGCGACAGGTCGAGATTGCCGCGATAGGTGACGCGTTCGCGGCCGTCGGCCGGCACCACTTCGCCGACGATCGCAGCGCGCTCGCCCTGGTCGCGCAGCACCGCCAGCACGGCCTCGGCCTTGCCGGACGCAACGACCGCGATCATGCCGATCCCGCAATTGAAGGTGCGCAGCATTTCCGGCACGGCCACGTCCCCGGTCCGCGCCAGCCAGCGGAAGACCGGAAGGACGTCGACCGCCGTCAGGTCGACGGTGACGCCCAGCGATTTCGGCAGGGCGCGCGGGATATTGTCGGTAAATCCGCCGCCGGTGACGTGCGCCAGCGCCTTCACCGCGCCGGTCTGCCGGATCGCGGCGAGGCAGGATTTCACGTAGAGCCGGGTCGGCGCCAGCAGCGCCTCGCCAAGACTTTTGCCCGGCTCGAACGGCGCCGGCGCGTCGAACGGCAGGCCGGACCGCTCGACGATCTTGCGCACCAAGGAGAAGCCGTTGGAGTGAATTCCGGAGGAGGCGATCCCGATCAGGACATCGCCCGCGGCGATGTCGGCGCGCGGCAGGATTGTCCCGCGCTCGGCGGCCCCGACCGCAAATCCGGCGAGATCGTAATCGCGGGGCTGATACAGACCGGGCATCTCGGCGGTCTCCCCGCCGATAAAAGCGCAGCCGGACAGCCGGCAACCTTCCGCGATACCGGACACCACCTGCGCCCCGACCTCGGGATCGAGTTTGGAGCAGGCGAAATAGTCGAGAAAGAACAGGGGTTCGGCACCCTGGACGACCAGGTCATTGACCGACATCGCAACCAGATCGATGCCGATGGTGTCGTGCCGGCCGGTTTCGATCGCGATCTTGACCTTGGTGCCGACGCCGTCGGTGGCGGCAATCAGGACCGGATCCTTGAACCCGGCCCGGGCGAGATCGAACAGCCCGCCGAACCCGCCGATTTCAGCGTCGGCTCCGGGACGCGCGGTGGCGCGGACAAGCGGCTTGATCAGGTCCACCATCCGGTTCCCGGCATCGATATCGACCCCGGCATCGCCATAGGTCAAACCGCGTTTCTCGCCGGACATGATGATCGAGCCCTCGTCACGCCGTTGCGGCGCGTTTGGTCGCGTGGTAGCGCGGAAATCGCATTAGGTGCAATGCCTTGTGCGCGGTTATACTCCATTCACTGGCCGGCAGAACCGGCCGATTCTGCCGGGACTGTTACACCTTGAACCTGCCCAATCTGATTACCACCGCGCGCATTCTCTGCGTGCCCCTGATCGTATGGGCGATCACGGCCGGTCACATGTTGCCGGCCTTTCTGCTGTTTCTGGTGGCCGGGATCAGCGATGCGGTGGACGGTTTCCTCGCCAAGCGCTTCAACATGGCAACCGAACTCGGCGCGCTGCTGGACCCGATCGCCGACAAGGCGCTGATCGTGTCGATCTACGTCGCGCTCGGCTTTACCGAAGCCGTGCCCCGCTGGCTGGTGATTCTGGTGGTGTCCCGCGACATTCTGATCGTGGGCGGCTTCCTGGTCGCAATGCTGATGGCCCGGCCGATGCCGGTCCGGCCGCACCCGGTGTCGAAGCTGAATACGGTTGCGCAAATCGTGCTGGCGGGCACGGTCCTGGGGTCGCTCGGGATGAATTTCGACGCTGGCTGGGCCTTGCCCGCGCTGATAGGGCTTGTCACGATCTTGACCTTGCTTTCGATCGGCTTCTATGTCGCGGAATGGATCCGCCATTTCGGAACCAACCGGGCCGCGCATTAGCGGATAGGGCAGGGACGGCAATCGTATGAACACCATGACGACGGGTCCGGCCGATGGTCCGCCGCTACCGGTCACGCCGCTATCGTTGCGCCGCCAGCTGATCTTCTGGACCGGCGCGCTGGTGGTTTTCGTTGCGCTGCTGTGGCTGCTCGGCGACGTGCTGCTGCCATTCGTCGCCGGCATGGTGCTCGCGTATCTGCTCGATCCGATCGTGCGCAAGCTGCAGAAACTGGGCCTGAGCCGGCCGATCGCGTCAGTCCTGATCGTGGTGATCGCGATCGCGGTAATCGCGTTCGCGCTGATCACGCTGCTGCCGCTCCTCGGCGAGCAGATATCAGGCTTTATTCAGCGCTTGCCGGAATATGTCGAGCGCATCCGTCAGTTGATCCAGGAGCAAAGCAACGGCTGGCTGGGCCAGGTGATCGGCGAGCGATTGCCCGACGCGGAAAAGCAACTGGGCGGCGTGGCCGCCGGCGCAGCAGGCTGGGCTGCGGGCTTCCTCGGCTCGCTGGCCTCAGGCGGGAAGGCACTGATCTCGGTCCTGTCCATCTTCGTGATTGCGCCGATCGTGGCCTTCTATCTCCTGCTCGACTGGGAGCGGATGATCGATGCCGTCGATTCCTGGGTGCCGGTGCCGTATCGGGAAACGGTGCGTGGCCTTGCGCGCGAAATGAATGCGGCGATTTCGGGCTTCGTCCGCGGCCAGGCAATCGTGTGCCTGATCCTTGGCACCTTCTATTCCATCGCGCTGATCTCGATCGGACTTCACTTTGGACTGCTCGTCGGTATCGTCGCGGCGATCCTCGGTTTCGCACCCTATGTCGGTACGATCACCGGCTTCATGCTCGCAGTCGGCATCGCGATCGCGCAATTTTGGCCGGACTGGACCATGCCGGCGCTCGCCGCCGCCATCTTCCTCACCGGGCAGTTCGTCGAGGGCAACATTCTGCAGCCGTTCCTGGTCGGCAAGGAAGTGGGGCTGCATCCGGTCTGGCTGATGTTCGCGCTGCTCGCCTTCGCCTATCTGTTCGGCTTCGTAGGATTGCTGGTGGCGGTGCCGACCGCCGCTGCGATCGGCGTGCTGGTGCGCTTCCTGCTGCGCCAATATCTGGCCAGTTCCTATTACACGGGCGGCCAGCCGGGCTGAGATGGCGTCTCCGCCGCGGCAGCTGGCCCTTGCGCTCGATCATGCCGAGAGGCTGTCGCGCGAGGATTTTCTGCCAGGACCGTCGAACGACGCGGCCTTGTCCATGGTCGAGCGCTGGCCGGACTGGCCGTCGCATACGATCGCGATAACCGGTCCCGAGGGCAGCGGCAAAAGCCACCTCGCATCGATCTGGGCACAGATGTCCGGCGCACGGGTGCTATCGGCGCGCGCGCTGAGCACCGAGATGTTGCCCGAGGCGCTGACGACCGGCGCACTGGTCCTCGAGAATTGCGGCGAGGGTGCGCTCGACGAACGTGCGCTATTCCATTTGCTTAATCTGGTGCGCGAGCAGGAGGGCCACCTGCTCCTGACCGGGCGGTCCGTCCCGGTGCTGTGGGGGGTGGCGCTGCCTGACCTGGAATCGCGGCTGCGCGCAGTCCCAGCCATTGCCATGTCGCCGCCGGACGATGCGTTGTTGCGTGCGGTTACGGTCAAGCTGTTCGCGGATCGGCAGCTTGCGGTCGACGAGAATCTGGTGACGTATCTGCTGGCCCGGGTTGGCCGGTCTTTCGCGGCGTTGCAGGAGGCTGTGCGGACGCTCGACCGCGAAGCGCTGCAACGCAAAAGACCGGTCAATCGTGCACTGGCCTCCGAGTTGTTCAGGGACGGGCCGGCTTAAGAGGCTGTTTCGGACTTGTCCCGCCAGGGATTGAGGTCAATTCTCCGGCGTCCGTCACGGCCTGGTCACGAATTTGTCTTACGGTCTGATTTTCTGGAACAGTGCCATGCAAGATCGCGCCGAAGCCGTTGTTTTGAAAGAAGAAAGTCAGCCTCTGAGCAAGCCTCAGGAAGCGCGGCTGGCGAGCCTCATGGACAGCCCCGAACGCTTCATCAATCGTGAACTATCGTGGCTGAGTTTCAATCGACGGGTTCTCGACGAGTCCGCGAACCCGAATCACCCGCTGCTGGAGAAGCTGCGGTTCCTGTCGATCTC
>JAEZBA010000614.1 GCA_023430245.1 Pseudomonadota bacterium | reverse complement strand
CCTATACACTGTTCGTCATCGTCCAGAGCCGGCGCCAGCAATCCGAACCCGACGGGACCGACGCCGCGGCGAATGATGGCGCACCGGCATGGGACTCGAAACTGCCGGTGCAATTGTTGCTGATCGCCGCAGGTCTCGGCCTGCTCGTCGTCGGTGCGCAGTGGCTGGTCGCGGCAGCGGTCACATTCGCCACCTATCTCGGGGTCAGCGAGATGATCATCGGCCTTACCATTGTCGCGGCTGGTACATCCCTGCCCGAAGCCGCGACCTCGGTGATGGCGGCGATCCGTGGCGAACGCGACATCGCCGTCGGCAACGTCGTCGGCAGCAACATCTTCAATATTCTTGGCGTGCTGGGTCTGACCGCCGCTTTTGCACCGGGCGGCCTCCCGGTGCCACCGGCGATGATCGCGTTCGATATTCCGGCGATGCTGGCGGTCGCAATCGCCTGCCTGCCGATCTTCTTCACCGGCAATCTCATTGCGCGCTGGGAAGGCGGTCTGTTCTTCGCGCTTTACGTCGCTTACACGACCTATCTGATCCTGGCAGCGAAGCAGCATGATGCGCTGTCGACCTATGGCTTCGTTCTGGGCACGATCGTGCTGCCGCTTTGCGCCCTGACGGTCTGCATCATCGCCTGGCGCGAATGGCGGAGCAGACATCCGTCGGCTTGACACACACCGATCCTGCCTGCGAAGTCGGACCATGACACCCGACATCGCCGACAAACTTGCAGCCATAGGCCGCGTGATCGACCCCGCCCGGACTGCGACCATCTACGCGCCGATGCATGACACGGAACCGTTTGCGGGAGTCAGCGTCACGCGTGACATTCCGTATGGGCCCGCCGATCGCAATCTGCTCGATGTGTTCGCCGCCGAAGACGCCACAGGCGGGCTGCGGCCGGTACTCATGTTCGTGCATGGCGGTGGCTTTACCGGCGGCAACAAGGCAACACCGGGCTCGCCCTTCTATGACAACGTCCCGCTCTTGGCGGCGCGCAACGGCCTCGTTGGCGTCAACATGACATACCGGCTGGCACCGCAGCATCCATGGCCCGCGGGCTCGGAGGATGTCGGCGCGGCGCTACAATGGGTGCGCGACAACATCTCGCAATATGGCGGCGATACGTCGAGGATCGTGCTGTTTGGACATTCGGCCGGCGCCACCCATGCCGGCACGTACGCCGCCATGCCCCAATTCCATGGACCGGACGGCCTCGCGATTGCCGGGCTCATCCTCACGTCCGGCATCTACGACCTGACCGATTTTCCGGTGAATGAGGGCTATCGCTCCTATGTCGGAAGCGACCCGTCGCTATATCCCGCGCGCTCGCCGATCGGCGGCCTGAGCAAGCTCACGGTGCCTGCGATGGTGGTCTATGCCGAACTCGATCCGCCGCCTTTCGTTACGCAATTCGAGCGGTTGGTGGCGGCGATGGCGGATGCGCCCGGCGGCAAGCCGACGATGGTGACGTTGCAAAAGCATAGCCATCTATCGCTCGGTTATGCCATCGGCACGGACGATACGGCCCTCACCGGACCGATTCTGGATTTCGTGAAGGGGCTCAAATAGTCAGCCGCGGAGGCGCCATCCACGCGGCGACCCGCCGCTTGATGACATTGGCTGATATGCGCCAGTCACCGGCAACGTTGCATCTCGCCAGCGACGGTTTGATCCCAGGTGACGCGCAGCTTGCTGCCATTGAGTTGCAGACCGATCGGCATGATGCGCGAGCGCCCCTGCCCGAAACAATTCGCTTCGAGATAAAGTCCGTTGGCGATGCGGTAGGACTTCTTGATCGTGCAGGACGCCTGAAACCACTCGACCGATCGGTCGTTGACGACGAGCGCGGTCGTCGGCGCGGTCTGTCCACCAAAACCAACGCAACCGGCGGGGTCGATGGACCACCGGCCCTTGAACAGCGGATCGGTGGCCAGTGCAGCGCCGCTGCAAAGCCAAAGTGCCAGACCGCAGACTGCTGCCCCCCAAACCGTCCTCACCCGCAGCTCACTCCCCGGATTTATCCCTTCTGATCTTCGCCCAGTAATCCAGCCGCTTCCTGATCTCGCGCTCGAAGCCGCGTTCCGGCGGATCGTAAAAGGTCTGGCGCGGCAGCGCATCGGGGAAATAATTCTGGCCGGAGAAAGCTTCGGCGGTGTCGTGGTCGTAGGCATAGCCGCGGCCGAAGCCCTCGTCCTTCATCAGGCGCGTCGGCGCATTGAGGATATGCTTCGGTGGCACCAGCGAACCGTGCTGCTTCGCAGCGCTCATCGCCGCACCATAGGCGCGATAGGCGGCGTTCGACTTTGGCGCAGTGGCAACGTAGATCACCGCCTGCGCGATCGCCAGTTCGCCTTCCGGCGACCCGAGAAAATCATACGCATCCTTCGCCGCATTGCAGATGACCAGCGCCTGCGGATCGGCAAGGCCGATATCCTCCACCGCCATCCGCACGACGCGCCGCGCGATGTAGAGCGGGTTCTCGCCGGCATCGAACATGCGCGCCAGATAGTAGAGCGCCGCGTCCGGATCGGAGCCGCGCACCGATTTATGCAGCGCCGAAATCAAGTTGTAGTGGCCGTCCTGCCCCTTGTCGTAGATCGGCGCACGGCGCTGCACGATCTCCTGCAGCGCAGCCTCGTCGAAAATCTCGTCCGGCCGCGCCGCGCGCCAGATCTCTTCCGCGAGCGTCAGCGAAGCGCGCCCGTCACCGTCCGCCATGCGGATCAGTGACGCGCGGGCGTTGGAGTCGAGCGGCAGCGGCCTGCCCTCGATCTGCTCGGCGCGCGCGAGCAGCTTACCAATTGCTTCCTCATCGAGCGACCGGAACACCAGCACACGAGCACGCGACAGCACCGGCGCATTCAGTTCGAAGGACGGGTTCTCGGTGGTCGCCCCGACCAGCACGATGGTGCCGTCCTCCATCACCGGCAGGAAGGAATCTTGCTGCGCGCGGTTGATGCGATGGATCTCGTCGACAAACAGCAGCGTGCCCTGCCCGGTTTCGCGCCGCGCGCGGGCCTGTTCGAAGACCTTCTTCAGGTCGGCGACACCGGTGAAGATCGCCGATATCTGCTCGAAATGAAGCTCGGTCTCCTGCGCCAGAAGCCTCGCGACCGTGGTCTTGCCAGTGCCGGGCGGGCCCCAGAAGATCAGCGAACCCAACGAACGGGTTGCCAGCATGCGCGTGAGCACACCGTCCGGCCCGAGCAAATGATCCTGGACAACGACGTCAGCGAGTTTCTGCGGACGCAGCTTGTCGGCGAGCGGACGCGGCGTTGCCTTGTCGAGCCCCGCCGCGGTGAACAGGTTCGGCCCGCCCTGCTTCGCGCGCGGGCTCATGCTGCGGTCACCCCGGAAACTGCGCGGTTATCTGGCGTCCGCCGCGCAGAATGGTGACCAGCCACAGCCGCGACGGCTCGCGGGTCATGCGCTCCAGTTCCTTGCTGGTGGCGACGCGTCTTTCGTTGATCGAAATCACAACGTCGCCCCTCTGGAAACCGAGCCGCTGCGCGATCGACCCCCTGTCAAGCTCGAGCACGACCACGCCTTCGGCCGATGGGTCGAGCCGCAATTCCTCCGCGAGCGCGGGCGAGATATTGCCAACCTTGGCGCCGGACAGCGGCGAGCGTGACTTGATAACGATTTCCTCGCGCGGGCCATCCGGGGCGCTTTGCAACGCCACGGCAATCGCGGTTTCGCGCCCGTTGCGCAATATCCCCAGTTTCGCCTGTCCCCCGAGCGGCCGCGTGCCGAAGCGATAATCGAAGCCGTTCTGGTCCTCGACGACCTGGCCTTCGATCGAGACGATGACGTCGCCGGTCTTGAGCCCCGCCCGTGCCGCCGGAGATTTCGGACTGATCCCGGCGACAAGTGCGCCGGATGCGCGCTTCAACCCAAGCCCTTCCGCAATTTCCGGCGTGATATTCTGCAGCTTCGCGCCGAGCCATGGACGCTTCACGGCGCTGCCGCCGCCGCGCGCGGACGCCACCACCACCCGCACCATGTCGACCGGAATGGCAAAGCCGATGCCCTGCGATCCGCCCGAGCGCGAGAAGATCGCGGTGTTGATGCCGACCAGCCGGCCGGAGAGATCGACCAGCGCACCGCCGGAATTGCCGGGATTGATCGCTGCATCAGTCTGGATAAAGAACTGATAGTCGGTGATGCCGACCTGGGTGCGCGCCAGCGCCGAGACGATGCCATGGGTCACCGTCTGCCCGACCCCGAATGGATTGCCGATCGCCAGCACAAGATCGCCGACTTCCAGATCGTCGGAATCGCCGAATTCGATCGCCGCGAAACGCTCCTTCGGTTCCTTGATCTTCAGGATCGCGAGGTCGGTGCGGGCATCCTTCAGCACGATCTCGGCCTCGAACTCACGCTTGTCGGCAAGCGAGACCTTCACCTCGGTGGCCCCCTCAACCACGTGGTTGTTGGTGATGATCAGCCCGCCCGGATCGACAATCACACCCGAGCCCAGCGAGCGCTGCATCTGCTCGCGTGGGATATTGCCGGGTGCTCCGAAAAACCGGCGGAACAGCGGATCCTCGAACATCGGGTTGCGCACTTCGACTGTCCGCGCGGCATAGACATTGACCACCGCCGGGGCGGCCCGCTTGACGACCGACGCGAACGACAGCTTCATCTCGGCCAGGGAGCGCGGCAGCGCCCGTTCCTGGGCCTGCGCGAAGGGCACAAAGGCGAGGATCGTCAGCCCGAGGGTCACGAGCATGGTGCGGAGCGATCGGCGTTCGGTCATGCGAAATTCCCCAGAATCCGACGCCAGATATAGGCCGAACGCGCCCTCAAATGAAGGGCAGCGCCGTACACATGCCATTCATCCGCCGCGGCCAATAATCTAATAAGACCAGAAGCTTGTGCCGGGTCGAGGGGATCACCGATAGTCCGGCCGGGGCGGAAATGGACTTGAGTTGGACTTGGGGGGAGATATTTGTGACCGATCAGGTGAATAGGGCTGCGACCTCGGTTGCGGTCATTGTCTATGTGGCGGCCTTCGTTGTGGGCACCATCGTGATGAGCTTCGAGATGCTGGGCTCGCGCTATCTCAACCCGTATTTCGGCAGCGGCATCTACACTTGGGCGGCCCTGATCTCGACGGTGCTGGCGGCCTTGTGCGTGGGCTATTTCCTCGGAGGCTGGCTCGCCGACCGCGCCCCCTCCCTGACCGTGCTCGGCCTGACCGTGATCATCGGCTCGGTCTATATCCTGCTGGTCCCGGTTTTCGCCGAACGGATGCTGGAAATGCTGCTGGCCGGCATCGACGATGTGCGCGCCGGCAGCCTGGTCGCATCGATCGCAATTCTGTTCTTCCCGGTGACGTTTCTCGGGATGTTTTCGCCGTTCGGCATCCGCCTGCTGCTGCGGAATCCGGCCCATTCCGGACGCGTCTCGGGCACGGTCTACGGCGTCAACACCTTCGGCAGCATCGTCGGCACGCTCGGCACCACATTCTATCTGATCCCGCTGATGGGGTCGCGCGCGATCACGATCACGGCCGGCGTCGCCGGTATCCTGTCGGGACTGGCGCTGATGGCCGCGCAGCGGCTGGTGCGCGCGGTGCCGGTCGCCTTGCTCGCGGGCGCGCTGACCTCAGGCTCGGTTGCGCTCGCGCCCCATGCGGCGGCCGGCGAGGACCTGGTCGACATGACGGTCCGCGAGCAGTTGCTGACCCGCAAGGACGGCCAGATCGACCATGTCGAGACGACCTATAACGATATTTTCGTCTTCAAGGACAAGGCCGAGCTGCACATGGCGTTTCAGCTCAAGGGCTGGGACTATACCCAATCCACCATCAACCTGAAGGACGCCGACGACCTGCCGCTCGCGGTCGCGCGCCAGATGACGATGGCCACGGTCTATCCCGCCGAGCTGAAGCGTATTCTCATGATCGGCCTCGGCGGCGGCACGATCTCGACCTATCTCGGCCGGCACATTCCGGACGTGACCATCGACACGGTGGAAATCGATCCGGGCGTCATCACCGCGGCCAAGAAGTATTTCGGCATTCGCGAAAGTGAACGCATCCGCTATCTCGACGGCGACGGCCGCGTCTTCCTCAATCGCAACAAGCAGCCGTTCGACCTCATCCTGTGCGACGCCTTTCATGGCGGCTACATTCCGTTCCATCTTCTCACCAAGGAGTTCTTCCGCCTGGTGAAACGCAACCTGACGCCGGACGGCGCCGTCGCGGTCAACATCCATGACGGCACCAAACTCTATGTCTCGACCATCATGACGATGCGTGCGGAATTTCCCTCGGTGCATCTCTATCCGACCGGCGAAGGCGAAGTGATCGCGATCGGAACGCTGAAGCCGCGCGATCGCGACTGGGTCGTCAAGCGCGCCGCCGACATGCAGGAAAAGTACAAGTTCCGCTTCCCCCTGCCCGAGCTGGTCGCCAAGCCTCTGGAAACGCTCGACACCTCGCAGGGCGTGATGCTGACCGACGATTTCGCACCGGCCGACCTCTACAACGCGCTGCGCACCGGCCGCCAAAAGAAGAAGCAATAGCGCACCGCCGGCCTTCGGCCTGTCCGGGCCGAAGGTTCCCCGACACCCTCCAGCACTGCATTCGCATCGTTCGGGATCGCCGTCCCGGCGCATGCTGCGGCTCGGCGATACATGAAGCCGCTGAGCGGTTTTGAGCCCCTGAGTCACCTGTCAATATTTACAGGCTCTCGCCACGAAACACGTGTGGCAACGTCCGCGTGGCCATAAGCCATGCACCAGGCCGGGCGCTGCCTGACACAAGGCAGGCGGGTCGACATTTCCTGACACGATGCGGAGACGCAGTTGGGGAGACGAGGCTGATTCAACCCATGCAGACCCGAGATTATTGCGACATCATCGGTGGCGCCGTTCTGGTTCTGCTGGGTTTGTTTTGCGCCATCTACGCCGGACGCGAACTGCCGCTCGGGACCTTGCGCCATATGGGGCCGGGCATGTTCCCGATGGCACTCGGCTTCATGCTCGCGGGTCTCGGCGCGCTTGTTTTCGTTCCCGCGCTGTTCAGATCGGGCCGCCTCCCCCGGCCTGACTATCGGCCGTTGATCGCGGTTCTTGTCAGCACGCTGCTGTTTCCCGTTTCGATCCGGAGCCTCGGGCTCGTGCCTGCCATCGTCCTGCTGACCTTCGCAGCCTCGCTGGCGGATAACAGGCTCGGGCTGGTCGGAACTGCAATTCTCAGCGCCACACTGTCCATTTCAGCCGTGCTCATTTTTGTTGTCGGTCTCGGGATGCCGCTTCGGCCATTTGTGTGGCCGTCTTTCATGTCGTCCCTCTAAGGATCGCAGCGGACTTTTTCATGTTTTCGAACTTCGTCGACAATCTCTCGATCGGCCTGACGACCGCGCTGACACTTTCGAATCTTTTCTATTGCTTCATCGGCGTTCTGCTTGGGACGCTGGTCGGCGTGCTGCCGGGGATCGGCGCGCTCGCGGCGATCTCTCTGCTGCTGCCGATCACGTTCCACCTCGATGCAACATCCGCCATTGTGATGCTCGCCGGCGTCTTCTACGGCGCGAGCTATGGCGGTTCCACGGCATCGATCCTGCTTAATCTGCCCGGCACGCCATCCGCAGCAGTCGCCTGTCTCGACGGCTATCCAATGGCCCGCAAGGGCCGCGCCGGGGTCGCCCTGCTGATGACCACGATCGCGTCCTTCGTCGGCGGCAGCATCGGCATTGTCATCATGATGCTGATGTCACCACTGATCGTCGACGCGGCACTCCAATTCGGTCCGGCCGAATATTTCTCGATGATGGTGCTCGGCCTGGTCGCTGCATCGACGATCTCCAGCGGGTCGGCGGTCAAGGGCATCGCCATGGTGGTGTTCGGCATTCTGCTCGGCACCGCCGGCTCCGACATCGAAACCGGAGCGGCTCGCTTTGCCTTCGACATCCCCGAACTATACGATGGCGTAAGCCTTGTCGTCGTCGCGATGGGACTGTTCGGCATATCCGAGGTGATCGCGAGCATCCGCACGATCCGGTATGGCGAGGTCGACAGTAAAAGTATCACCTTCCGTTCGATGATCCCGACCCGCGACGAAGTCGGGCGCTCCTGGATGCCGATGTTGCGTGGCACCAGCCTCGGCTCATTCTTCTGGGCGCTGCCGGGCACCGGCGGCGTGATTGCGTCCTTCATGGCCTATGCGGTCGAAAAGAAAATCGCGCGCGATCCGTCGCGGTTCGGAAAGGGCGCGATCGAAGGTATCGCCGCGCCGGAAGCGGCCAACAATGCCGCCGATCAGACCGCTTTCATTCCCACGATGACGCTTGGCATTCCGGGCAACGTCACCATGGCGCTGCTCCTCGGCGCGCTGACGATCCATGGCATCGTGCCGGGCCCGCAACTCATGACCAAGCATCCGGACATGTTCTGGGGGCTGATCATGAGCTTCTGGATCGGCAATGTTCTCCTCGTGATCCTCAACATTCCCCTGATCGGCATATGGATCCGGCTTCTGGTGGTGCCCTATCATCTCCTTTATCCGACCATCCTGATGTTCGTCTGTATCGGCGTCTACAGCATCAACAACAGTCCCTTCGACGTGGTGCTGGTGATGGTGTTCGGCGCGCTGGGCTATGCGATGCGCCTGTTCGGCTTTCAGCCGGCCCCGCTGCTGCTCGGCTTCGTGCTGGGCCCGTTGATGGAAGAGAATCTGCGCCGGACTCTGCTGATCTCGCGCGGCGACTTCATGGTGTTCTTCGAGCGGCCGATCAGCGCCACGGTTATGGCCATCACCTTCGCGCTGTTGGCATGGGCGGCGTTCGGCGCCCTGCGGGCCGCCCCGGCCCGGCCGGCGGACGCCACCTGACGCAGGGCGGCGCCATCATCGACACGCAATCTGCGCAAAGCGCCGGTGCGACTATGCCGGACTGGCTTCGGTTCGAGCCGACGTCTTGCGCTTGCCGAGCCTCGACACCGCATAGGCCAAAGCCACCCCGGCCGCGATGACAGCAAGTGAGATCATCGGCCGGTAGAACAGCCACGCAATGGCAATCACCAGCGGTGCGAGAATGGCTGTCAGCGCCAGTGCCGCGGCGAATGTCGTCGCCTGCACGAGATTGCCAACGAATGGGAGCACATCGGCAAGCGCCACCAGGATTCGGGTCGAGAACACCAAGCCAATGAAGACCAGCATCGTGAACACGGCCCGGAGGATCCAGGTCAGCACCCGGTTCGCATCCTGCGCCGCCTTGAACATCTCGGCGGCGGCGCGCTCGCCGGTATGGGCGAGCAGAACCACGTCGCCCGCCTTGGTCTGATATCCCGTCAACTCGGTTCCGGTCTGCCGCGCGACCACGCTACCGATGCCAACTGGAACGACCCGATAGCCGATGCGGTAATCACCGATCCGCGGCGAGCCCGGGTTGTCGGAGAGATAC
>JAEZBA010000549.1 GCA_023430245.1 Pseudomonadota bacterium | reverse complement strand
CCTTCGACATCACCGGCATGGGAATCGCCAACCCGGTCGGCTCGTTCTGGACCGGCGTGATGATGCTCGACCATCTCGGCGAGAAGGCGGCCGCCGCGCGGCTGATGAAGGCGGTCGAGCGCGTCACCGCCGATTCCAATCTGCATCCGCCCGACCTCGGCGGCAGCGCCACGACCAGGCAGGTGACGGACGCCGTGGTGCGCGCGATCGAAGCGGAGAATGAGTGAACGCAGCAACCGTTAATCTCAACCCGTCATCCTGAGGTGCGAACGTAGCGAGCCTCGAAGGATGCACGGTCACCGTGGCCCTTCGAGGCTTGGCGCTACGCGCCAAGCACCTCAGGGCGACGCAGTCAAGCAGGCGCGTTGGCGGGCAACGCCCTTAATCCGCCACCAGCACCTGACGGCACTCGGCCGGTAACGCATCCATCGTCATGTGCTTGCGCGGCCGGTCCGCCTTGGGCTCTTCGGGCCGCAATATCTTCGGCTGAAACCAATAGGCCAGTTCGGCGCCACAGCCGTCACCCTCGCCGATCGGCGGCTGCGGCTTGCAGCCCGGCGAATCCTTCGGGCAACCCATGCGGATGTGGAAATGATAATTGTGCCAGTACCAGGGGCGCACCTTGGACAGCCACGCGCGGTCGCCCCTGGCGTCGCGGCACAGCGCCTTCTTGATCGCCGCATTGACCAGAATGCGCTCGACCGCCGGGTCCTGCGCCGCCGCCCGTATGATGCCGACATGACCCGGCGTCCAGACTTTCGGATCGACATCGAGCTTGTCCGCGCGCACCACATTGGTGGCGGACATTTCCTCGCGTTCGAGGCGGGTCAGTTCACGGTTCGGCATCGGCGTCAGCCAGATATCGGCGTCGAGTCCAACCTGATGGCTGGCATGGCCGGTGAGCATCGGGCCGCCGCGCGCCTGCGCCAGGTCGCCGACCAGAAGACCATTCCAGCCGACGCTGGGCGCCTTGGCCGCAAGCCGCTCAAGCATGTCGATCAGGTCCGGATGGCCCCAGTTGCGGTTGCGTGACAGGCGCATGACCTGCCAGTTCTTGCCATTCACCGGCAGCGCGATGCCGCCGGCGAGGCACCCTCGCGTGTAGAAGCCGATGGCCCGCGCCTGCAGATTGGCCGGAGTCTGCTTGCGGCCGAACAGATCCTTGGCCGGTGTTTTCGGATCGTCAGGATTGGCCAGCGGCGGCAGCGGCTTGGGGTCGAGCGTCCCCTTGTCCTGCGCCAACACCGGGGCCGTGTGCGAAAGCGCAACGGCAAACGCGAAAGTGAACAAAAACACCTTCATTGGACCGCACCTCTTAACGGTATTTTTGCGCGCCGACTTTACATGCTTCAATTGAGTCTGGAAGCCGGTTTGCATAGTGCCGCGTAGGGGTTCGTCATGCGTGTGTTTCCCGCTATTGCCGCAATCATCACATTTTTAGCGGGTTCCGCCGCGCAGGCCGAGATCGTGGTCCGGGTGGACAAATCGGCGCAGCGCATGTCGGTGATCGTCGACGGCGTGCCGACCCACAATTTCGTGGTCTCGACCGGGCTGGCGGGCGGACCGCCGGTCGGCACCTTCCGGCCGCAGCGGCTGGAGCGAACCTGGCATTCGCGGCTCTACAATATGGCGCCGATGCCGTACTCGATCTTCTTCCACGGACATTACGCCATTCATGGCACCAATCAGGTCAGCCGGCTTGGCCGCCGCGCCTCCAAGGGCTGCGTGCGGCTGCATCCGCGCGATGCCGCGGTGCTGTTCAATCTGGTGAAGAAGCAGGGCATGGCGAGGACCCGCATCATCATCGAACCGTCCAGCCGGTCTGTCGCGTCTCCGGTCTCGAAGCGGGCAGAGACTGCAGCGGCGTCGGAAGCGCCAAGGGTCGAATAGCGCTCCCGGTCTCCTCGACACGCTGGCGGTCACCCTCGCCCGGTTTGATTCACGTGAGCCGCAGGCCCGGCACGCGAGGCGATTCTGGCTGGCACCGCTTGCAGCGGGTCCAATGCGGGTCCGGATGTGTTGACAAGCCAGCTCCCGCAAGGCTCACTTTTCCCGATCGTCCGAATGAATTGACCATTCGTCGTTTGGCCGAGGCGAGCGATGAGCAGCGATACGCTTTCCGACGTGTTGCGCGCGGCGCGTCTGACCGGCGCAGTGTTCATCGACGTGGACGTCACCGCGCCCTGGGTGACGTTCGCGCCGCGCTCGCGGCATCTCATTCCCCTGATCATGCCGGACGCACAGCATCTGATCTCGTATCATCTGGTCACCCAGGGCGAGTGCTACGCGGTCCAGAAGGACCAGGACCCGGTCAAGCTGCAGGCTGGCGACCTGATCGTGTTCCCACACGGAGATCATCATACGTTGGCGACCGAACCGTCGATGCGCGCACCGGCGAGTTTCGACGTATCGCAGCTCGATCTGACGACGCAGCGGCCCTGGAAACTCGTCGAGACCGGCGGCGGCGGCGAGACGCTCAAGCTCGTGTGCGGCTTTCTCGGCTGCGACGTGCGGCCGTTCAATCCGCTGCTGGCGGCGCTGCCGCCGCGCATCCATTGCAGCGGCCAGAATCCAGAATGCAATGCGCGTCTCAGCCACTTCTACCAGATGGCGGTGATGGAAGCGCATGGCCAGCGCATCGGCGGTGAGAGCATCCTCGCCAAGCTGAGCGAGCTATTGTTCATCGAACTGGTCCGCATGTATCTGGAATCGCTGCCGAAGGAGCAGACCGGCTGGCTGGCGGGATTGCGCGACCGGCATGTCGGGCACACGCTGTCGCTGATGCATGCCAATCCGGCGAAGGACTGGACGCTGGAAACGCTGTCCGGTGAAGTCGGCCTGTCGCGCTCGGCGCTCGCCGACCGCTTCACCGAATTTGTCGGCGTGCCGCCGATGCAATACCTCGCCCGCTGGCGGATGCAGATCGCCTCCGGCCTGCTGACACAGGGACAGTCGAACATCGCAAAAATTGCGGTCGATGTCGGCTACGAATCCGAAGCCGCGTTCAGCCGCGCCTTCAAGAAGGTGGTCGGGATGCCGCCCGCCGCATGGCGCAAGAGCCGTCAAAACGGCACCGAGGCGACGGTTTGAACCGGAAGCAGCGTCACAGCGACCTACAGCTTCGACCGCGATCGATCATACGATCGTGAGACCGGGCTTACCCGGCATTTCAATCAAGAGCGGCGGACAGGCGATCATGGCCGGGGCAGCGGCCGGAGCGCATATGCCGCGTATAAACCGGATGGAGAGACTGCCATGAACGCCGATCTCGATGTGAGCTTCGCACCGCGCACGATCGCGCAGGCGCGCACCCGACAGGCTCGCGCTTTCCGCCGCCGATTGCGGCTTGCGCTCCGAAAGGCGCGGGCCGGCTTGCGCGCATTCTGGACGCGTCTGACGCTGACCTCGCAATATCACCATGAACTCGAGCTCCTGATGCATGCCGATGACCGCAT
>JAEZBA010000511.1 GCA_023430245.1 Pseudomonadota bacterium | reverse complement strand
CCGCTTGTAGTGATTGTGAACCGCGACCGAGAGCACCTTCTTGGCGTGCTCCTGACCGATCACATAGACATCCAGGACCTTGCGGATCTCTTTCGGAGTGGGGATGCCGTCACGAGACTTCACCAGCGAGGATTTGTTCTCCTCACGAATGATGTCCATGCAGAGTTCGACGCATTCGTCGCAGATGAAGACCGTCGGACCCGCAATCAGCTTGCGGACTTCGTGCTGGCTCTTTCCACAGAACGAGCAGTAAAGGGTGTTCTTGGAATCGCTGCCGCCGACTTTCGTCATTCCAGTCTCCGTATCAATCCGCGTGAGCGACCAGCACTCACAAACCCTAACACCTGACGGGCGGCCAAAGCGTGGCACCCTGAGCACACGACGCCCCGAAAACTCCTCCCCCTCAGACCCCTTCCGACATTCTAGCGAAGCATGCTAGCGGCACGACAATCAAGAATCTATTAACGATAACCGGCACCTGTTCCCTGAATCATGTGCCGATATGCGTCGATTCGTGAAGCCCGAGGGCCAGAAGGCCGCCGAATGCCTTGTTGAAACAAGGATCCGATCGCAAGACAACGGCATCTCTAGGACCATGGTCTCAAGCCTGAGGCCAAACTGGACCGTATGGCGGCCGGTCCGCCCTGCAGACCGGCTGCGTTTCGCTCACGATTTCGGCGCCAGCGGGTCTTCATTGCGTTTGTCGATCACCTTGTCGACCAGGCCGAAATCCTTCGCGCCCTCCGCCGTCATGAAGTAGTCGCGCTCGAGGGCGTCCTCGATCTTCTTCAGCGGCTGGCCAGTATGCTTCATGTAGATCTCGTTCAGCCGCTTCTTGAGATTGATGATCTCCTGGGCGTGCAGCATGATGTCGGTTGCCTGCCCCTGAAATCCACCCGACGGCTGGTGCACCATGATGCGCGCATTTGGGAGCGCAAAACGCAGATCCTTTTCGCCGGCCGCAAGCAGCAGCGACCCCATCGACGCGGCCTGACCGATGCACAGCGTCGACACCGCCGGACGGATGAACTGCATGGTGTCGTAGATCGCCATGCCCGATGTCACCACGCCGCCTGGCGAGTTGATGTACATCGAGATTTCCTTCTTCGGATTTTCCGCTTCCAGAAACAGCAGCTGCGCGACAACGACCGTCGCCATGCCGTCCTCGACCGGGCCGGTGATGAAGATGATCCGTTCCTTCAACAGGCGCGAATAGATGTCGTAGGAGCGCTCGCCGCGGTTGGTTTGCTCGACCACCACCGGCACGAGATAATTCATATAGGTATCGACCGGATCTCTCATCGCATTCTCCAGCGCCCGCGAATCGCGGCGCATGCTTAGCATGGCCCGGCAGTCTGAGGCCGCCGGGTTTCGCTTAGGTAAACCGCTCCAGCGATTTCGCTAGGCCGCCTTGTCGTCGTCGTTCTTGTACAATTCCTCGCGCGGCACTTTCTTGTCGGTCGTCTTGGCAAGCGCGAGGATGTAGTCCGTCACCTTGTTCTCGATCAGCGGCGCACGGATGCTGGCGATCGCTTCTGGGTTGGTGCGGAACATTTCGATCAGCTCTTTCTCACGGCCCGGATACTGGCGAACATGCTCCATGATCGCGCGCCGGACTTCGTCCTCGGTGACGGTGATTTCATTCTTGCGCGCGATCTCGTCGAGCAGGAGGCCGAGGCGGACACGGCGATCGGCAATCTTGCGATATTCCTCGCGCTCCTTGTCTTCGGTCGTGTTCTCGTCCTCGAAGGTGCGGCCGCTTTCCTGCATCTCGGAGTTCACGGTCTTCCACAGATTTTCGAATTCCTGCTCGACCAGCGCCGGCGGCAATGGGAATTTATGCCGCTCATCGAGCGCATCGAAAAGAGATCGTTTGATGCGCTGCTTCGACACCGAATCGTGCTCGCGCTGAATGCGTTCGCGGACGGCGGCCTTCAATTTGTCGAGCGAGTCCAGTCCCAGCGACTTGGCAAACTCGTCGTTGATTTCGACCACGCCCGGCGTCTCGATCGACTTCGCGGTGGCGTCGAACACCGCTTCCTTTCCAGCCAAAGCAGGCGCCGGATAATTCGCCGGGAAGGTCACGGTGATCTTCCGGTTCTCGCCAACGCCGATTCCGATGAGTTGATCCTCGAAACCCGGGATAAAGGTGCCGCTGCCGATCATCACCGCGACATCCTCGGCGGAGCCACCTTCGAAAGGAACGCCGTCGATGGTGCCGACAAACGAGATGGTGACGCGATCGTCTTTCTCGGCCTTGGCGCCTTCGGCCTTTGCCGCGAACGGACGGTTCTGTTCGGCGATTCGCTTGAGGCCCTCCTCGACCTCTTCGTCGGTGGCATCGGTGGTCAGTCGGGTCAGCTCGACGGTGCCGAAATCGATGATCTCGATTGGCGCCAGGATCTCCATCGCCACCGTATAGGCGAGATCCGATTTGCCCTCGATCACCGCCTCGACCGCCTTCTCGTCCTCAGGCAGCGTGACCTTCGGCTGCATGGCGAGCCGGAAATTGTTGTCGGAAACGATCTTCGCGTTGACGTCCCGCATCGCGGTCTCGATCGCTTCCGCCATGGCCGACCGCCCATACATCTTGCGCAGATGCGCGGCCGGGACCTTGCCGGGCCGGAAGCCGTTGACGCGCACGCGCCCCTTCATTTCGTCGAGGCGCTCGCTGACCTTGGTGTCGAGTTCGCTCGCGGGAATGACGACACGGAATTCGCGCCGCAATCCATCGGTCAGGGTTTCGGTCACTTGCATGGAAAGACTTAGCTCCTCGTCGCCGCGCCAACGGCTGTCGCTGACATGTTGAACGTAATCGTTTCCGAGAAACGGGTCCCGCTTTTCGGGATCACGTTCGAATGAATTTCGGCCGGCCTCACGTGGTGCGGGCGGAGGGATTTGAACCCCCACGACTTGCGTCACTGGAACCTAAATCCAGCGCGTCTACCAATTCCGCCACGCCCGCGCGTTTGGGCACCGCGCGGCAATATTCGGCCGAGCGGCGCGGCTTATATCACGGTGCTTGCGAAGCGCACGAGAAAAATGGTGACAATAGTGCCTGTGTGCAACGGGGGCACCCAAGCCGAAACGGAGCGGCAATTGGCTGGCGGCCTGCCGTTCTCATCCCGGACGCAAGGTTGCGAACAGACGCCGGTAGACCGAGGGAATGGCTTCGGTCAGGTCTTCTGCAATCAGGCCAGGACCAACCACATTGCCAGCCTCGCCGTGCAGCCACACCGCCGCGCAGGCAGCCTCGAAGGCTGGCACACCCTGCGCGCGAAGACCGCCAATGAGACCGGCCAGGACGTCGCCGGAACCTGCGGTTGCAAGATAGGGAGGCGCGTTGTTTGCGATGGACGCTCGGCCGTCGGGTGCCGCGACAACGGTGTCGGCACCCTTCAATACCACTACCGCGCCTGTTTCATGTGAAGCAGCAAGCGCCCTCTCAAGTTTTTGATTAACTGAAGGATTTCTGTTTAAGCTACTAAATAATCGAGAAAATTCGCCCTCATGAGGGGTGAGGATTGCTGTGGAAAGCTTTTGATTCGCCAAGATTGTAAAGAGCTCTTTCGGGTTTTCCCCAAAGCTCGTCAATGCGTCGGCGTCAATAATGAGGGCCCGGTTCCCGGTTGCAGCTACCCTCACCTTGGCCCGCATTTCGGCGCCGACGCCGCCTCCCGGTCCGAGTACAACCGCATTGATCCGCGGATCCGTCAGGAGCGCTGACAAGCCCTCGGCACCTTGCGC
>JAEZBA010000480.1 GCA_023430245.1 Pseudomonadota bacterium | reverse complement strand
CGTCACTGCATCGGCGAGCGCCACGATCGCCGCCGCTCCGGCCAGTTCGACGCCGAGCGTCGCCAGATAGAACCATTTCTCGTCGAACGAGCCGGTGAAGGTGAACTGGGTGTCGACATTGTCGAGCGCGAGCGGCCGGTCCGGATCGAGCCTTCGCCAGTTATTCAGCACCAGCGTCGCATGCATCACGATCGGCGGGCGCCTGAGCCGCTGCGACAGTGCCATCAGTGGCACCGCGATATTGCGGGGCAGGGTGAAGTCGGGCTCGGGGCCGCCCCAGACATGCGCCATGGTCAGCGCCGAAAGGATCAGCATCGCGCGTTCGGCCTCGGCGTCGGTCGTGAGTGCGGCGACGTCGAGTTCCGGCATGGCGGCAAAAAAGCGCCGGACCTCCTGGTTCATGATCAGCGCCGGGATCATCGGCGCCAGATCGTCGAGCGCGCGGAACGCGTCCGGCAGCCGGTCGAGCGGGTCAGGGTCCGGCACGAAACCGCGCGTGCGGCTGACGCCGTAGGCCGTGAGGTCGATCGATCGCTGGGCGGTCATGGCAGGGAATGGATGGCCCGACTGCTGGCCGATTGCAAGCCGGGGCTAATCCTCCTCCCGCAGGGCGGGAGGAGGAGGCATGCTCAGTTCTTCTTCGCTTTGTCGTAATAGGTGAGGTCGTAATATTTGCTCGGTTCGGTGAGCTGCTTCTTCGGCTCGCCATATTCGCTGCGCAACTGCAGCGCGGTCTTGACGCCCTCCACATTCAGCGCGGCGTTCCGCTCGAAGCCGTTCTTGGGATGCAGCAGGATATCGTAGGACTTGGCTGCGAGGTCTTCAGAAAGATTGGGTGCGTTCTTGCGCAGGATTGCGATGGCTTCCGCCCTGTTGGCCGGATTGTAAAGCCAATCCAGGCCTTCGCGATAGCCGCGGATATAGCCGATCAGCTGCGCTTCGTTATCCTTCGCCCATGACCGGCGGGTCGCGCCGACAAGGCCCTGATAATTGCCGAGCGCTTCGGAGCCGTCAGCCAGGCGGGTAAAGCCGGCCGCTTCCGCATTCACTTCGAACGGCGAGATCAGCAGGGTCGCGGCATGTTCCTTTTTCATCAGCGCCTGATAGCGCTGCATCACGCCACCGGCCCGGACAAATTCGAACTCCTCCGGTTTCAGTCCGGCATTGTTGAGGATCTTGCGCAGCACGAAGGCATAGCCGGTGGTCAGCGCATCGACCGAGACCTGTTTGCCACGCAGATCGGCTATCGTTTTCACCTCCGGAACCGCGATCAGCCGCAGAAATCCGTTGTCACCGCCCATGAAGGCGAAAATGTCCGGCTCGACCTCGGTCTTGGTGGCGCCCTGTCCCTCGCTATAGGCGATGACATTGTCGATCGCCGTCATCGCGATATCGTACTTGCCCTCGATCAAGTTCTTGAGCTGGTACTGCGAATTCGGCGTTGGCGTGATGTTGAGCTTCACGCCATGCTTGTCGAAGAAGCCCTTTTCCTGGGCGGCCCAGATCGGCCAGTTGAAGCCGCCGGGGAAGACGATGACTTCGAGCGTCTTCGTCGCCTGTGCGGCTGCGGTGCTGATACTCAACGCGGATACGGCGGCTGCCGTGATGGCAGCGCGAACCAGTGTCTTCATAGGGCGTTTCCCTTAGGTTATGTTTTTCTTCCGCAGACATCGTGCACGAGCGCCGCAATCTTTGCTACAAACAAAAAGTCGTGCGTCACGGTTTGTGTATGAAAAATGCCGCAACCCCTTCAGGTTACGGCATTCGTTTTTTCGTATCGCTGGAAGAGCGATCGAGATCTGGAACCGGTTAGTCGATCTTGATGCCGGTCTTCTTGACGACGTCCTTCCAGACCGTCAGGTCGCGCTTGATCTCGTCGCTGAATTTCTCGGACGTGCCACCGGTGGGCTCGGCGCCCTGCTTGGCCAGCAGCGTCTTCAGATCGTCGGTGGCGAGCGCCTCGTTCACAGCCGCGTTCAGGCGCGCGATAATTTGTGGTGACGTGCCGGCCGGCGCCAGCAGGCCGGTCCAGAGGCCGGTGGCATAGCCCTTGACGCCGCCTTCATCGATGGTTGCGACGTCGGGCAAGGCTTTCGCGCGCTGCGCGGTCGAAACACCGAGAATTTTGATCTTGCCGCCGCCTGCGTGCGGAAGGACGGCCGGCATGGTCGAGATCGAAAGATCCAGCGTGCCGGCGAGCAGGTCGGTGATGACCGGCGCGCTGCCCTTGTAGGGAACATGCGTCATGTCGGTTCCGGTCATGGAGGTGAGCAACGCCACGGCGAGATGCGTCGTGGAACCGGGACCGGCCGAGCCATAATTCAGCTTTCCGGGATTCTTGCGCGCGTAATCCAGAAGCTGCGCCACCGTCGTCACCGGCAGATCGTGTTTGACCGCGAGCGCAAGCGGTACGGTGGCGACGGCAGCGATCGGAGCGAAGTCCTTGATCGAGTCGTAGGGAACGTCCGCCTTGACGTTCGGATATTGGGCGATTTCAGAGGATGATCCCAGCAGCAGCGTGTAGCCGTCCGGGGCGGCGCGCGCGACCTGGGTAGCGCCAATGCTCCCGCCGGCTCCAGTCCGGTTCTCGACCACGAAAGGTTGTCCGAACTTGTCCTGAAGCTTCTGCGCGATGGCGCGGCCGACCACGTCAGATCCGCCGCCGGCGGCGAACGGTACGATCACGCGCACCGGCCGCTCGGGATAGGTTTGCGCTACGGCTGCGTCTGACACGAAAACGCCTGCGACAACCATGCAGAGCGCGCCTACGAACTGACGCCTAACAAGGGAAAGCGGGTCACTCATGTATGTCTCCTAAGTCGCGTGCTGTGGTGCATGAACCCACAGATCGAGCTGCACCGTACTTCCGGGAACGATCAGCGGTGCCGGAACGCGCGCCGCGCTGATCGGAAGGGGGAGACCTGGCAATCGCCGCTGCCACACGTTCATAGCGGGCAGGACATCGTCAAGGTCGGTGTGCACCTGCAGGATTCGGACCACGTTCCGGAGGCTGGCGCCGACCTTCGCACATACCTCCTCCGCGCAATCCAGCAGGTGTTCCATCTGCGCTTCGATGCTGGACGACAGATAGCGCTCCCGCGGATCGATACGCGCGCCTTCGATCAGCCCGTCGGCGTCCGCGGCCGTCATGCCGGAGAAGAACAGGAAGTCGCCGCAATGGATCGCGGCCGGCTGCGCCTGGCAGACCGCAAGGCCTGCGCGGCCGCCATCGATCCGTTGCACGTGGCGTTCGGTTGTCGCCACCAGATTGATCTCGATCCGTGAATCCTCGATCGCAAAACCGGGCTTGCTGGTCGGCGTGATTGCGGTCGCAGGAGCGTGTCCGCCGAAGGCCTCGTTCCACACCTGGTTGAAAGCCGGGACATCGTCGATATCGCGCAGGAACACATTGGCCTTGACGACATCCTGCAGCGTGAGGCCTGCGCCTTCCAGTGCCGGGATGAGCTTTTTCTCGATGACGTATTTCGCTTCGAGCTGAATGCGGTTGCCCTTCCACAAATGGCCTTCGGGGATTTTGGCCTCGGCAGCAACACCGTCGAGATCGCCCTTGCCGCTGGCGGCGAGAAAGCCGGCGACGAAAACCAGATTGCCGGCCTTCACCACCGGCACGAATGACGACGTCGATGGCACGTCGAGGCCCTTGGGAAAGATCGGCTCGATGTCCGGACCGCTGTGCGCGACCGCGATCATGTCGGTCATCATCGCGGCGCCGGGAACGAGCGTCTGCGGTTGCAGGACCGATGTGCTGGGCGCGATATAGTTGCCGCAGGCATCCCGCCGGGCCTGATGGAAGAACGGCACCGCGCGCCAGTCCTCGAAAAACTGGTCGCATCGCACGATACGCGAGACGTCGGCCTCGGCTTCGGCGAGGATCGCCGCCGCCTTGCGCCAGATCGCCTTGGACTGGATGAGGGCCACAGGCTCGCCCGACAGCGGGCGTCCGGCATCGCCCAGGTCGTCTGGCAGCAGACCGGAGACAAAAACCCAATGCCCGGCGCGGATGCCACCCGCCAGCGGAATGCGGCTCGTGCCTGTTTCGCGAACGGAGAGAGCGTGAGTCGATGCGTTTGGAGACATGCTTCCTGTGACCGGTGATAATCGATCGACCTTGGTAGCAAATCCCAGCCGCAGGAGGAGCACAATCTGCGCATCGTCGCAGCGTCCTCGACCAGACGGCGTTAAAAAAAATGCCGCAACCCGGAGGTTGCGGCATGAGGTTTCCTTGTCGCTTGGGAGGACAAGGCCGAAAGCGTGACTCTAGGCCGCGCGCCGCTCGATATGCTTGCCCTGGAAGTGCGGCGCCACTTCGCTCATGAAGCGGTGCATCTCTTCCTTGGTCTGCTGGTGCGGCTTCATGCCGACGTTGAAATAGAGGATCACTTCGTCGAAGCCGGCGGCTTCCACCTTCTTCAGGATTTCGGTGATCCGTGCCGAATTGCCGATCAGCACCGAATTCTCGGTCAGGTCCTCCGGCTTCACTTTGTGCAGCCGCTCCACCATGTCGATGAAATAGCGGTAGCTCGGCGGCGCGGTGCGCGGATCGCCCGGGAAGGAGGGGATCACGCATTCTTTGTAGTAGCGGATCTGGCGCGCGCGCTGAGCCTGTTCGCTCGCGGCGTCGTCGGCGAAATGGGTGAAGTAGCTGCACATCAGGCGCTGCGGCTTGGTGCCGTATTTGGCACAGCTCTCGTGATAGAGATCGGCCACCTGTTTCAGGCCGCCGAAGCTCATCGCGGCGGCGAACGGCGCGACGATCAGGCCGCAATTCAGCCGTGCGGCAAGTTCGATCGACGGCTTGGAGAACGACGCCACATACATCGGCATCGGGCTCTGCAGCGGCTGCGGGGTGATCCGCACATCCTCGAACTGGTAATGCTTGCCCTTGTGGTCGATGCGCTCGCCACCCGAATTCCAGAGGTTGCGCAGAACCTCCATGCCTTCGTCGAAGATCGACTGGTTGTCCTCAAACGAAATGCCGAACGGGAGATACTCGCGCCGGTCATAGCCGCGGCCGGCTGCGAAATCGACGCGTCCGCCGGAGAGGAGATCGAGAGTCGCCCATTGCTCGGCGACGCGGATCGGATTGTGCAGCGGCAGCACGGTGACGGCCGGGGCAAGGCGGATGTGTTTGGTGAGGGCGGCGATATACGCCAGCACCATTTCCGGCGACGAATTCACGCCCAGCGAATTGAAGTGATGCTCGCCGATCCATGCCGAATGCATGCCGAGCTGATCGGCATAAAGGGCCTCGGCGGTGAGGTCCTTCACGAAGGTGTTGGCGTCGCGGGTATTGCCCTCGTAGTGATTGTCCGACAGCGTAAAATAGCCGAATTC
>JAEZBA010000468.1 GCA_023430245.1 Pseudomonadota bacterium | reverse complement strand
TTGGATGGATGGATAGATCGGGAGAGGAGAAAAAAGAGACGCGGCGATTTCGCCGCGCCTCGTCGTGTCGTCGACCGTTCAATAGGCGGAGTTACGCTTCTTGACGGTCGCTTTCAGGTCGTCGAGCACCGCTTTCGGATCCTGGCCGGCTTTCTTCACGTCGGCTTCCCAATTGGCGACAATCGGCTCTGCCGATTTGCGCCATTCGGCCAGTTGTTCGGGTGTGAGCGGATACACTTCATGGCCGGGCAGCGCCTTGATCTTGGCATTGCCGCCGGACTCATAATCGGCCCAGGGCGTGGCGATCTTCAGCGCCCACTCGCTGGAGCAATGTTCGTCCATCACCTTCTTCTGGGCGGGGGAGAGCTTGGCATAGGTAGCCGGGTTCAGCACCCAGACCTGCTCGGAGACATAGATCGGCGCATCGATGTGATACTTCGTCACCTTGTCGATGCCGAACAGCAGGACCGAGCCCCACGGTGCGCCTGCGCCTTCTGCAACGCCCTTTTCGAGCACGTCGCGGATTTCGGGAGCGGAGGCCTGCACGTTGCTGGCGCCGAGCGAACGCATCCAGCTTGCAATCACCGCATTGGCCGGACGGAACTTCATGCCGTTGATGTCGCCCGGGACCTGTACCTTCTTTTTGGTGAAGTGGAAGGTGCCGGGATCGTGCGCGAACATCAGGCAATACTTGACGTCCTTCATCTCCTTGCCGGCATACTTGCGATACCATTCGTCCATCGCCGCGCTGCCTTCCTTCGAATTGTTGAAGATGAAGGGCAGTTCGACCGCGGCGACGATCGGGAAGCGGCCCGGCTCATAGCCGGGGTTGACGTGGGAGATGTCGACAATGCCGTCGCGCGCCATGTTGTAATGGTCGAACGCCTTGCCGAGCTGCTGCGACGGATAGATCGTCACCTTGATCGTGCCGTTGGACGCCTTGTTGATCGACGCCGCCCATTCTTCGGCAGCCTTGTGCATCGGGTGCTGAGGGGGCACCCAGTGCGAGAATCGCATCTCGACAGGCTTGTCCTGAGCCACAACCGGCGCCGCCGCGAGGCCAATCGCCGACAGCGCCGTCAAACACAATAGCGCATTCTTCATGTCGCATTCCTCCGATGTTGTTTTCGTTTCAGTGGAAAGGCACTCATACAGCAATCTTGGTCTGGAATCGAATAAGCGGCGAGCCGGGCACAAGGTCGCGGGTCAGATGATTTTGTAGCGCGAGCTCCAGGTTGCGGCGCGCCAGCCGCGCATGCTCGCGCATCAGAAATTCGGCGCGCTCGCCTTCGCCATCCTCGATCGCGCGGGCGATGCAACGGTGGTGATCTTGCGCCACCGTGAACAGGACGAGTGTTTCCGGCAGGCTCGCCTGTACGTTGACGAATGCCGACGCCGAAGCGAATGGGAGCGAGACTGCGCGTGCGATCTGCCGCTTCAGCACCGCGCTGTCGGCGAGATCGATCACCAGCTGGTGGAAGCGCTCGTTCAATTCGACATAATGCGAGAAATTGTCGGAGGTCACACCGCGCCCGAGTACCAGGTCGTCGAGTGCGGCAAGACAATCCTTCAGCGCGGTCAGGTCGGCCGGCATCAGGCGGCGCTCGCCGGCGAGGCGGGCGGCCAGGCCCTCGAGCGTGCCGCGGATCTCGATCGCGGCATGGATGTCCTGCTCGCTGAAGGCCGAGACCGCAAATCCCCCGGTCGGGATCGGATGCGTCAGGCCCTCCTGTTCGAGGCGCATCATCGCGGTGCGGATGGGCGTGCGCGAGACCCCAAGCCGCTCGACCAGCGCAAGCTCCGACAGCCGTTCCCCGGCCTTGAGGTCGCCGCTCAGGATCAGCTCGCGCAGTTTCAGCAGCGCAGTCAGATTTTGCGAGGAGGGCGCTTCCATTGATTGATTTGTTTGGACGTTTCCTACTCCGCAGGCTGTATACAATCTCTGGCAATGTCAACTGGCAAGCATGGTTAAACGCTTGATCCGCTACCCGGTCGGGGACCACATTGTATGCATGCCCACATCGCTACTGATGGCCAGACGTGGGACCGCAATGAAAAAATCCGGCTCTTTCGAGCCGGATTTGTTGGGCCGGGCCGGCCTGTCGGCTAGGTGCCTTACATCGACGTTTTGATATAGGCCGTCATCTGATCGACGACCGTGCCCCAGCCGTCATGGAATCCCATGTCCTCATGTTGCTTGCGGCCTTCGGGGTCGCGATGGAGTGCGGTCGCGACATAGCGCGTGCCGTTGTCCTGCTCGAACAATTGCAGGGTCGCAGTGAAGAAGGGCTTTTCGGACGGACGATAGCCCGGCAGCAAGGCATCGGTGAAAACCAGCAACTCGTTCGGGATGATGTCGAGATAACAGCCGACATTCGGAAATTCCTGGCCCTCCGGCGAGCGCATGACGGTGCGGAAAATGCCGCCACGGCGCAGGTCGATCTCGCATTCGGTGACCGACCATGGCTTGGGACAGAACCAGTGTTTGAGATGCTCGGGCGTGGTCCACGCCTTCCAGACCAGTTCGCGCGGTACGTCGACAATCCGTTCGAGGACAAGGTCGAGCTTCGGGTCAGGCTGTATCAGGGCACTCACTTATTCTTCTCCTTCATATCGAGCAGATAGGCGTCGAGTTGATCGAGGCGGCGTTCCCACAGGCTGCGCTGGCGCGAGAGCCAGTCTTCCGCGAGCTTCAGACGCTTCGGCGAGAGTTCGTAGGTTCGGACGCGTCCGATCTTGTGCGATTTTACGAGGCCGGATTCCTCGAGGATGCGCAGGTGCTGCAGGAAGGATGGCAGCGCCATTTCGAACGGCTCGGCCAATTCGCTGACTGAAGCGGAACTGCGGCTCAGCCGTTCCAGCACATGCCGGCGTGTGGGGTCGGATAGCGCGCGGAACACATGGTCCACTGGACGGGAATCGGAGGTCGCGGGTGATCCGGACATGACGGCTCTGTGCTTGAATTCTGTGTTGCGATGGCATCGCAGCATATAGCCTCAAATAAATAGTGAGGTCAACACCTAACTATTTATTCTACGGCGTGTTGTCCACACGACCGTGCGTCGTCGTATTCGAGTGGCGGTCCCGGCGTGATAGACAGCGGCAAAGGAGCTTCCGCATGACCGTCACGATCTACGGCATCAAGAATTGCGACACGATGAAGAAGGCGCGGGCCTGGCTCGATACGGCCGGCGTTCAATATGCTTTCCACGACTACAAGACTGCCGGTATCGACAAGGCGCATCTCGAGCGCTGGAGCAAGGCGGTCGGATGGGAAACGCTGCTCAACCGCGCCGGAACCACGTTCCGCAAGCTGCCGGACGAGGACAAGGAGGGCCTCTCCGCGGCCAAGGCGATCAAGCTGATGCTGGCGCAGCCGTCTATGATCAAACGGCCGGTGCTGGAAACAGGGAAGGGCTTGTTGGTTGGCTTCAAGCCCGAGGACTACAAGGCGGCGTTCGGGAAGAAGTAGCGGCGGAACGTGTGATTATTCCGGCCTCAGCCTGAGGAGGGCGCGCAGCGCCCGTCTCGAAGGACGAGGGCGGTCCCATCCTTCAAGACGCGTACGTCGTGCGCTCCTCAGCATGAGGCCGTGAGAAAGGTTCACTTCGGTGACGGCACGTCTTCTCCCCACATCCGCCGCCACAACCACGCCAGTCCGCTCCGCGCATCATGCTGTTCGCGGAAGCGCGCCGGCGTCACCGCCGCGATGGTCGGGCTCTGCCGCTGTCCGACCACGAAGTTGATACTGTAATATGGCTCCTGGCCGATGCGCAGGTCTGAGACGATCACCTTGCCGTCGCGCTCGCCGACCTTGAACAGGCCTTGCGTGAACCAGGCGATCCTTGCGACCGACGGATAGTCGCGCACAAAGTCGTATAGTTCTTTGC
>JAEZBA010000300.1 GCA_023430245.1 Pseudomonadota bacterium | reverse complement strand
GCTCGACGAATTGCGGCCCAAGGACAGTGTCTACGATCACGTCCGCCGGCTGATGCCCGACGATCCGGAAGCGAAGGTGCGCGCCAAGGCGGGCGCCATCGGCTTCTCCGCCCAGCGTGCCGACGCTGCCGTCGAGACGCTGTCCGGCGGCGAGAAAGCGCGGCTGATGCTGGGGCTGGCAACCTTCGGCGGACCGCATCTGATCATCCTCGACGAGCCCACCAACCATCTCGACATCGACAGCCGCGCGGCGTTGATTGAAGCCATCAACGATTATCCGGGTGCGGTGATCCTGGTGTCGCATGACCGTTATCTGCTGGAAGCCAGCGTCGACCGGCTCTGGATCGTACAGAACGGCGGGGTTTCGAGTTACGACGGCGATCTCGACGACTATCGCCGGCTGATCCTGTCCGGAAAATCCAGCGACACCCGCAACAACAATGCGTCCGCTGCCGGCGGCCAGAAGCCCGGCACCGAGATTCGCAAGGCGTCGGGCGAAAAGCGCGCCGAGCTGGCGGCGCTGCGCAAGCGGATCTCAGCGGCCGAGCAACTGACAAAGAAATTGTCCAGAGACATCGAGACCATGGACGCGAAGCTCGCCGACCTGTTTGCAAGCGATCCGGTCAAGGCCGGCGAGCTTGCCAGGGCGCGCGCGGAAGCAGCGGACAAGCTCACGCAGGCTGAGGAAGACTGGCTCGAGGCGAGTTCAGCCTACGAGGACGCGCAAGGCTGACGCGGCGTTATTGTTGCGCACCGCGCAACGGCATCGGCTGCGATGACGTCGACGCCTTTTTCGGCCTGAACGGCCGCGCCTGTCTCGGCGCCGCCGGTACCTCAACGCGTTCGATCGTGACCAGCCGTCCACCACGGAAGCGATACAGTCCGGGCCAGGAGCCACGCATGACCGTCAGTGTAGTGACGCGCTCGGTCCCTTCGGCGGAGATATTGAAGTTATCGGGTGCGCCGGTCCGCTGCAGGATCTCGCATTCGGTCATCCCGAGCGCGACCCCGCCCTGAACCGTCGGCAACGGCCCCTGCCCGGTCAGCGCCTCGCCCGCGTCCGAAGGCGGAGCGACACCGTCGGTCGTGGCCGCAAAGGCGCAGGAGCCATCCGGATTGATCAGATCGTTCTGGGTAATCGCGCGCTTGGTCTGGGCCCTCGCCTGATTGCCCTTCGCCCAGTCGGGTGTCGCAAACACGTCCGCCACTTTTCCGGTGGGTTGTGGGGCTTCGGCAGTCGCACAGGCGGACAACAGCAGCAGCGCTGCAAACGGCATTGCCGTCCACGCCACACGCTTCATCCTCACGCCATCTCGCACAGCACGCCCCCGGCTCAGGATCATCCCCAACAGACCGAACCCGGATTGTTAGTCAGCAACATGGCGATGATCAACGGACTGCCCATGGAAACCTGCCGCGCTCGTTAATACGGTGGCCGATCGCGCCGCTCCAATCAAAAAAAATCCTATTATTTACAATGGCTTATCGGAATCCGGTTATTCACCGCCGGCAATCGGCGCTGTCGGCCGGGCGCCACGCGAAGGCCCGCTCACGCCCCTCACGCCTTCTGCACCCACCGGCCGCTGTCGTCGGGTTGCCAATAGCTTGCGTCATGGCCCAGCGCCTTGGCCTGCGTCCATTGCTCGCGCGCGGGCGCGACCAGTTCGTCATCATTGCCGTCGAAGATCAGCACCAGCCGTTCGTATTGCGACACATCGGCGGGCAGCGGGGCGCCGTCGATCAGAAAGCGCACCGTGGCGTTGTTTAAGTTGCTCTCGTCGGCGGTGAGCAGAACCGGCTGATCGGCAGCGTCGGGATTGCCCGACACGCCGTGCGGCAGAAAGCTGTCGTCGCGATAGGTCCACAGATGTGCGTCGAGCGCATCGATGCGTTCAGCGGACGATGCCTGCACCGCGACACGCCAGCCGCGCTCGAGCGATATTTCCAGCAATTGCGGCAGCACCCGTTCCAGCCGCTGCTCGAGCAGATGATAAAAGCGGATCTCGGTCATGGCTGTTTCAGCAAATTGCCGAAGAACGTTTCCGCGTCGCGCCCGAACTGGATACGGGACTCGTCGCGGCTGTAGAACATATGCCCGCCACGATAGTTGCGCTGTTCGATGCGTCCGCCGAAATCGGGAAGCTGCGCGAGGATCAGCATGCTTTCGAAATACGGCGTCTGCAAATCGGAATAGCCGTGCGCCACCAGGACGCGCAGGCCGCGGTCCAGCGCAAGCATCCTGCGCAAGGCGGTGACGGCTTCCGGCATGCCGTGGCCGTCGCTCCAGCGCCAGCTTTCGAAAACGGCATCGTTCGACACGACATAAGGTATCGGCGGCGTCTTGCCGTTGCCGCGAAGCAAATTCGCCATCGCGCCTGTAAGCGGCGGCTTCAGTGCCGCGAGAAAAGGATCGGCGAGGTCCGGGCGCGGCGTTGTCGGATCGGGATCGTCGCCGGCAATTGCCGGGTCGTAGGACGAGATGACCTTGCCGTCGCGCCGCGCCGCCTCGCGCACGAACAGGGTCTCGTCGATGCGTCCGCGTGCGGCTTCCACCACGGTTTTCGGCAAACCGGTAATCGCGGTGACACGAATGATCATGCGTTGCAGCGCTTCGCGGTCGCGCGGGCCCTTGAGATAATCGTCGACAAAGGCGGTTCTCGCATAATCCTGCACGGAGCCGAGCTTCTGCGGGTCGAACGCGCCTTCGCTTTCCATGCGCGCCGCGGCGAATGACGGCAACAGCGTCATGAACGACAAGGGCGAGGAGCGCGCGTGATAACGCCAGCCGTAATCCAGCACCGGCGACACCAGGATCAATCCGTTGAGCGCGACGCCATGCTTGCGATGCAGCGCGTCCGCAATGCGCGGCGCACGAAAGCCGCCATAGCTCTGGCCGACGATGACCTTAGGCGCATCGGCGCGGTCATTCTGGCGCAGCCAGGTCGCGATCGCGTCCGACAGCAATTCGATGTCGCCGTCGACCGACCACACGCGCTCCCTTGTCCCGGCGTCGTTGCGGACCAGACGTCCCTGCCCGGTGCCAGGCGGATCGAGAAAGACAAGATCGGTAAAGGCGAGCCAGCTCTCCTCGTTGGCGAGCAGCGGCCGCAGCGCTGACGCCGCGCCGCTGAAGGAGATCCGCTGCGGCCCGAGGGCGCCAAGATTGAGATAGGCCGACGACGTGCCGGGTCCGCCGCCGATCACGAAAGCGACCGGGCGGATGCTCCCCGGCACCGGCGCGCGGCTGAAGGCGACGATGCCGGTCTCCGCATCGACGCGGCCGTTCTCGCCGCGCAGGGCGATGCGCTCCGTCAGCGGAGCGTTGGCGGGCTGCGCCTGCAGCGGCAGCGCAAGCGCCAAAGTCGCAGCGACGGCCGCGGCTGCCAACCTCATCGCGGCGCGATCCGCATGTGGCTATTTCTCGTAGGAATCGGCCACCAGCCGGTCGAGCAGCCGCACACCGAAGCCGGAGCCCCAGCTCTTGTTGATGTCGCTTTGCGGCGATCCCATCCCGGTGCCGGCGATGTCGAGATGCGCCCAGGGGGTCTTGTCGACGAAGCGCTGCAGGAATTGCGCAGCGGTGATCGCCCCGCCCATGCGGCCGCCGGTATTCTTCATGTCGGCGAATTTCGAATCGATCTGCTTGTCGTATTCGGGTCCGAGCGGCATCCTCCAGAGGCGCTCGCCGCTGAGCTTCCCGGCTTCTACGAGCCTGTCCGCGAGCTTGTCGTCGTTGCAGAATAGGCCGGCATATTCGTGCCCGAGCGACACGATGATGGCCCCTGTCAGGGTCGCCAGGTCGACCATGAATTCGGGCTTGTAGGTCTTGCCGACATACCAGAGCACGTCCGCGAGAACGAGCCGCCCCTCGGCGTCTGTGTTAATGATTTCAATGGTTTGGCCGGACATCGAG
>JAEZBA010000266.1 GCA_023430245.1 Pseudomonadota bacterium | reverse complement strand
GGACGGATGCCCATCTCGTCGAGTGTTTCCAGCACCGCGATATGCGCGAGCCCCCGCGCGCCGCCACCACCCAGGGCGAGTGCGACCGTCTTCATCGCGCACCCGCCTGTTGCGCGAAGCGCCACGCTGTAGTGGCGAGGGGGCGGATCATCTCCGCCTTGGCGGGCGCGTGGTCGCTGGTCGCGGTGCCGTCGCGCACGCGCCCGATAATACCCTGCAGGATCGCGGCGATGCGAAAGAAATTATAGGCGAGATAGGCCGGCAAATGCGGACGAGGATCCAGCCCGGTGCGCGCGACGTAGCGATCGACATAATCGGAGAGCGGCGGCAGGCCCAGCGCTTCCAGATCAAGGCCGAGCAACGAACCTGTGCCGGCGCGGCTCTCCGACGGCGGCATGTGCCACTGCATCAGGTGATAGGCGAAGTCGGCCAGCGGATCGCCGAGCGTGGACAATTCCCAGTCCAGCACCGCGATGATGTCGGGCGCGTCATTGGCGACCACGGTGTTGTCGAGGCGATAGTCGCCATGAACGATTCGCACCGCCTGTTGCGGCGGCACGTTGCGCGGCAGCCAGTCGATCAGCTTGTCCATGTCATCGATGCGCTCGGTCTCGGACGCGCGATATTGTTTCGACCAGCGCGCGACCTGACGGGCGACATAACCGTCACCGCGGCCGAAATCGGACAGGCCGAGTACTGCCGGATCGAAGCTGTGAAGCTGCGCCAGCGTTGCATTCATGGAGTCATAGACCGCGGCGCGTTCGGCTGGGTTGGAGCCGGGCATGTCCGGATCCCAGAACAGGCGGCCATCGGCGAAGCCCATCACATAGAATGCGGTGCCGGCCACGCTGTCGTCGTCGCAATAGAGGAAGGGTTTGGGGACGGGGAAGCCCTGCGCCCAAAGCGCCGAGATGATACGGAATTCGCGATCCACCGCATGCGCGGAGGGCAGCAGCTTGCCAGGCGGCTTTCGCCGCAACACGTAGCGGCGCTGCGGCGTCTCGACCAGGTAGGTCGGATTGGACTGGCCGCCGCGGAATTGGCGGATCGTCAGCGGATCGGCGAAGTCCGGAATGCGATCCTGCAGATATGCGGACAGCCGCTCCGCATCGACCGCCAGCGCCGGCGCGACCTCTTTGGTGCCGGAAAAGGCGGCCTGGCGGTCGATGCCTGTCATCGCCGGTCAGGGGCGAAAATATTCGAGCAGTGCACGCGCCGTCGCGTCCGGGTTTTCTTCCGGCAAGAAGTGTCCGGAATCGATTGCCTTGCCGGTCACGTCCTTGGCCCAGTTTTTCCAGATCGCGAGCGGCGAATTCTCGCTCGGGATACCGGCCGAACCCCACAATGCAATCATCGGTGCGCTGATCTTGTTGCGAGCGGCATGGTCGACCTCGTCGTGGCCGAGATCGGTGGTCTCGCCGGCACGGTAATCCTCGCAGGTGGCATGGATGCGCAGCGGATCGGAGAAGAAAGCGCGGTAATGCGCGAGCGCTCGCGGATCGAAGGCGGAGAGATCCTTCGCCTTGGTCCAGCTCGCCATCTTGTAGTCGAGATACTCGACCGGCGCCTTTTCGATCAGCATTTCCGGCATCGGATATTTTTGCGCGAGGAATGTCCAGTGCCAGACCTTCATGGCGAGGGTGTGGTCCATCCGGTTCCACATCTCGTAGGTCGGGATGATGTCGAGCACGGCGAGCTTGATCAGCCGGCCGGGATTGTCGAGCGCCAGACGATAGGAGACGCGGCCGCCGCGGTCGTGCCCGGCGAGATAGAAACGGGCATGGCCGAGCCTCTCCATCAGCTCGATCATGACTTTGGCCATCGAGCGCTTGTCGTAGGGGCTGTGGCCCTTGCCGGCGCGCGGGGCCACCGACCAGCCATAGCCCGGCAGGTCGGGAATGATGAGCTTGAACTTCGCCGCGAGCGCAGGCGCCACCTTGTGCCACATCACGTTGGTCTGCGCGTAGCCGTGCAGCAGCAGAAGCGGCGGCCCATCGCCGTTCGAGGAGCGCGCGAAAATGCGGCCGACGGAGGTGTCGATCCAGTGCGATTCAAATCCGGGAAACAGATCGGCGAGGTCGGTCATGGGTCAAGCTTCCTACTCGGCTTCGCGTTTGATCGCCCGCCAGCCGATATCCCGCCGGCAGAAGCCCTCCGGCCAGCGGATCAGATCCACCGCCTCATAGGCCTGCTCCTGCGCATCGGCGATGCTGCGTCCGATGGCGCAGACATTCAGCACCCGGCCGCCATTGGCGAGAATGCGGTCGCCATCGCGCTTGGTTCCGGCATGGAAAATCTCGACGCCCTCGATCTTTGCCGCCTCGTCCAGTCCGGCGATGACGGAGCCCTTGGCGTAATCAGCCGGATAGCCGTTCGCGGCCATCACCACGGTGAGCGCCGCGTCCTCGTGCCAGCGCAGATCGAACGACTTCAGCACGCCGTCGCGCGAGGCCAGCAGCGCCGGCACGAGATCGGATCTCAGGCGCAACATCAGCACCTGCGTTTCCGGGTCGCCGAAGCGCACATTGTATTCGATCAGCTTGGGGCCGTCCTTCGTGATCATGAGGCCTGCGAACAACACGCCCTTGTAAGGCGCGCCCATTGCGGCAAGCGCGCGCAAGGTGGGCTCGATGATCTCGCTCATGGTGCGCGCCGTCATCTCAGGCGTCATCACCGGTGCAGGCGAATACGCGCCCATGCCGCCGGTATTCGGTCCCTTGTCGCCGTCGAAGACGCGCTTGTGGTCCTGCGCCGAGGCGAGCGGAATGGCAGTCGTTCCGTCGCACAGCGCGAAGAACGAGGCTTCCTCGCCTTCAAGGAATTCTTCGATCACGACTTCAGCGCCTGCGGCGCCGAGGCCGCCCTCGAACATCATGTCGATGGCCTGCAGCGCCTGCTCCACGGATTCAGCAACCACCACGCCTTTGCCGGCGGCAAGGCCGTCCGCTTTCACCACGATCGGCGCGCCCTGTTTGCGCACGTAATCCTTCGCCGGCTCCGGCGCGGTGAAGCGCTCATAGGCCGCGGTCGGGATATTGTTGGCGCGGCAGATGTCCTTGGTGAAACCCTTCGAACCTTCGAGCTGCGCTGCCGCCTTCGAAGGGCCGAATGCCTTGATGCCGGCAGCCTCAAGATCGTCGACGATACCGGCACAGAGCGGCGCCTCGGGCCCGACCACCACGAAATCGATCCGCTTGTCCTTGCAGAAGGCGATCACCGCCGCATGGTCGGCCGGATCAAGCGCGACGCATTCGGCTTCATTCGCGATCCCGGCATTGCCCGGCGCGCAATAGAGGCGGTCCGTCAGCGGGCTCGCCGCCATCTTCCAGGCCAGCGCATGTTCGCGCCCGCCGGAGCCGATCAGAAGGATGTTCATTCGTCGCGAAAAGCCTTATTTCGAGGCCGTTTGTGTAGCATGAAGCAGAAGAGCCGCAACCGAATCGCCTGATATGACCGAAGCTGCCCGCATCAATGTTGTGGAATTGACCGTCTCGGAGGTGTCGCAGGCCCTCAAGCGCACGGTCGAGGACAATTTCAGCTATGTGCGGGTGCGCGGCGAGATTTCCGGCTATCGCGGCCCGCATTCCTCCGGTCATTGCTATTTCGCGATCAAGGACGAAGGCGCACGGCTCGATGCGGTGATCTGGAAGGGCGTGTTCGGCCGTATGCGCTTCAAACCCGAGGAAGGGCTCGAGGTCGTCGTCACCGGGAAGATCACCACCTATCCGGGCCGCTCCAACTACCAGATCGTTGTCGAAACGCTGGAGCCCGCCGGAGCCGGCGCGCTGATGATGCTCTTGGAGGAGCGCAAGAAGAAACTCGCCGCGGAAGGCCTGTTTGACGAGGCGCGCAAGCAATTGCTGCCGTTCCTGCCGAAGGTCGTGGGTGTGGTGACCTCGCCGACCGGTGCGGTGGTCCGCGATATCCTGCATCGCCTGTCGGATCGCTTTCCGCGCCATGTGCTGGTCTGGCCGGTGCGGGTACAGGGCGATGGCGCTGCGGAGGAGATCGCCGCTGCGATCGAGGGCTTCAACGCATTGCCGGAGGACGGCGAGATTCCGCGGCCCGATATCCTCATTGTCGCGCGAGGCGGCGGCTCGCTGGAGGATCTGTGGTGCTTCAACGAGGAAATCGTGGTCCGCGCGGCCGCGAACAGCATGATCCCGCTGATTTCCGCAGTCGGCCATGAGACCGACATCACCCTGATCGACTTCGCCTCCGACAAGCGCGCGCCGACGCCGACCGCGGCGGCGGAAATGGCAGTGCCGGTCCGCTCCGAATTGCTGATGCGGATTGCGACGCAAGCCCGCCGCGTCACCGCTTGCTGGCTGCGCGGACAGGAGGCGCGCCGCACCGAACTGCGCGCTGCTGCAAGGGCCTTGCCGTCGCTCGACAACCTGATGGCGCTGCCGCGGCAGCGGCTCGATGCCGCGTCCGACCGCCTGCCGCGCGCGTTGCGCGCCAATGCGCAGGTTCATCACCGGCAATTCGAACGCATCGCCGGCCGGCTGTCGCCGCAGCTCCTGAGCGTGCGTCTGGTGCGCTGCCGGGAATGGATCGCGACGCTCGGCCAGCGCGGAGCGCTGTCGCGCAAGGTCTATCTCGAACGCAGGCACAGCCGTGTCGAGTCAGCCGGCAAGCTGCTCGAAGCGTTCTCCTATCGCAAGATCCTGGATCGCGGCTTTGCGTTGGTGCGCGACGGCAAGGGCTTCCCGCTGCATGCCTCGTCACAGGTCACGCCGGGCATGTCGCTCGACATCGAATTTGCGGATGGGCGCGTCGGTGCCACCGCGGACAAGGAGCCGCGTGCAAAGGCGAAGACGCGGGGTGGGCCGTCAGGGCAGGGCAGCCTGTTCGGTTGATCGCGCCTCAGCGCGAGAGCCATTGCGGCACGCGCTTGAGCGCGTCGGCGCGGGCCTCGGCATTGGTGCCGATCGTGGCGCTGCCTCCCGACTCCGTAACGAAGGCGACCTTGCGACGGATTTTGATCGGCAGGTTGTCGTGGTCGAAAGCGTGATGCGCACGCCTGTACTTGATCAGCGAAACCTGCGCCGAGCGTCCGCGCGCTTCCCTGACCATCTGCTCGCAATGTTTCGCGGGGGTCCAGTTATCGAGCGCGCCGATCAGGATCAGGGTCGGAACCCGCGTGCTCCAGGCGGTGTCGCTCAGCCGCCGGCAACCCGGATAGAGCACCGCCGCGGAGCGGAAGTCGGGCCGGTCGTCGTCCGGCTCCAGGCTTGGGCGCACCGCCCATAATGCCGCGATGCCGCCGTTCCCCCAGCCCAGCAGCGTGATGCGGTCCTTGCGGATGAAGTCCTGCTGTTGAAGCCATTCACGCGCGGCGTGAATGTCCGCGACCCGTTCACGCTCGGGCCGCACCGATGGCTTCCTGGTGCTGCATTGCTGGGTCACGCCGCGGGCGACATAGCTGTCGGGAAACAGCACGATGAAACCGGCCGCCGCGAGGCGCTGTCCCCAATCCTCCACCTGCCTGCGAGGGCGGGAGGTATGGCCGCGCAGACCATCGCAATCGTGCAGCGCAACGATCGCGGGAAACGGACCGGGGCCCGCGGGCCGGTAGAGCAGGGCCGGTAGCGGCTTCTCGCCGGCGGGTATGTCTACCGCCTCCGGGGCGGCCGCCTGAGCAGCACCGCTGGCAAACAGCAGGGTCAAAAAAACAATGATTTTTCGCATGGCACGTCATAGTCGCGGCGCGCCCGATCCGACAGTCCCATCATGGCGGGAAAGCGGCGGCTGAGTCCGTTTGACCTTCGACGCCGGGCTATTATGTTGAAATCCGACGACCCCGCCGCACCCCCGCCGCGTCCGGACTTCAGGAGGACTTCTACGTGCTGAATCGCTTCGATCGTCCCCCGCCCATGGCCGGCGAGGCCGAGGTGAAGTTTCTGGACGGCGATTTCCGTATCGTGCGCCCGGGCGCATTCGTGCGCTGCGCCGTGACCAATGTGCCGATCCCGCTCGAGGAACTGAAATACTGGAGCGTGGACCTGCAGGAAGCCTATGCCTCGCCGCAGGCGGTTCTGCAGCGGCTGCAGGCCCGCTAACGCTT
>JAEZBA010000264.1 GCA_023430245.1 Pseudomonadota bacterium | reverse complement strand
CGTCCACCCTGCCCGCTCGTCACCCATTTGTCGACAAACTCGGTCACGCAATTCAGCCGGTCCGGATATTGCAGCTCCGGCAGCGTGAACAGGAATTCGGGCCACTCGCTTTGCGGCGGCAGATTGTCCCGAGCGAACGTGTCTTTGTATAACGAGGGGATCATAGCCATGCTCCTCAGAACCCCCTTCTCTTTCCCCGGTCTTAGTTTGCGGCCGCGGCCGCAAAATTCTTCAGCGCTTCGCGCGCGATCACGACCTTCTGCACTTCGGTCGCACCCTCGTAGATGCGCAGCGCGCGGATTTCGCGATACAATTCCTCGACCTTGACGCCCTTGGTGACGCCCTGCCCGCCGAACAGCTGCACCGCGCGGTCGATCACGCGCTGCGCCGCTTCGGTTGCATGCATCTTGGCCATCGCGGCTTCGCTGGTGACGCGTGCCGCGCCATTGTCCTTGGTCCAGGCCGAGCGATAAACGAGAAGCGCCGAGCTATCGACGTCGACGATGGAATCGGCGAGCGATCCTTGCGTCAGTTGCAGATCGCCGAGCGGCGCGCCGAACAATTTCCGGGTCGCGGCGCGCTCGGTCATGTCGTGCAACGCACGCCGTGCAAAGCCCAGTGCCGCGGCGCCGACAGTCGAGCGGAAAATATCGAGGGTCGCCATCGCGACCTTGAAGCCTTCGCCCGGACCGCCGAGCCGGTTGGCCACCGGTATGCGCACATTGTCGAACTTCAGCGTCGCCAACGGGTGCGGCGCAATCACCTCTATGCGCTCCTCGATGGAAAGCCCCGGCGCATCGGCATCGACCATGAACGCGGAAAGCCCGCGGGCGCCGGGCGCCTCACCAGTGCGGGCGAACACCACATAATGGTCGGCAATGCCGCCGTTCGAAATCCAGGTCTTGCGGCCGTCGAGCCGTACATGGGTATTGCCGTCGGGCGCGGCCGTCATCGCCATCGCGGCGACGTCGGAGCCCGCTTCCGGCTCCGACAGCGCGAAGCCCGCGATTGCCTTGCCTTGGCCGACTTTCGGCAGGTAGCGCTGCTTTATTTCGGGTGAGCCGTAAAGCGTGATCGAGCCGGTGCCGAGCCCCTGCATCGCGAAAGCGAAATCGGCGAGTCCGTCATGGTAGCCGAGGATCTCGCGCGCGAGACAGAGCGTGCGCACATCAAATTGCGGAAACGTGCCGCCGAATTCAGCAGGCACCGTCGGCGCGAGAAAACCCGCCTCGCCTAGCGCCTTCACGCGAGCCCGGCAGGCTTCGTCGACATCGTCATGCGGCAGCTTGTGCAGATTGTCCGCCGCCCAGCGGTTCAGACGCGCAGCAAAATCGCGATGACCATCGTTGAAGAAGGGCCAGCTGAGGGTTTCCGCGAGCGACATCTAATCCCCCTCGAAGACCGGCTTCTGCTTGTTCGCGAAGGCGTGGAACGCGCGCTTGAAGTCCTGCGTCTCCATGCAGAGTGCCTGCGCGACCGCTTCCGCCTCGATCGATTGCTCGACCGACATCGCCCATTCCATCTCCAGCATGCGCTTGGTCATGCCGTTGGCGAAGGTCGGACCGGCGCAGAGTTCGTTCGCAAGCGCGGTCGCATCCGCCAGCACATTTTCCGATGACGACAGGCGATTGAAGAAGCCCCAGCGTTCGGCTTCCTCACCGCCCATCACCCGGCCGGTATAGAGAAGCTCCGCCGCGCGGCCCTGCCCGATGATGCGCGGCAGGATCGCGCAGGCACCCATGTCGCAGCCGGCGAGACCGACGCGATTGAACAGAAACGCCACCTTCGCCTTGGCCGTGCCGACGCGCAGGTCGGAAGACATCGCCAGGATCGCACCGGCGCCGGCGCAGACTCCATCGACCGCCGCGACAATGGTCTGCGGGCAAGCGCGCATCGCCTTCACTGCCTCGCCGGTCATGCGTGTGAACTTGAGCAGGTCGACCGTATTCATCTCGACCAGCGGGCCGATGATCTCGAACACATCGCCGCCCGAACAGAAGTTTCCGCCCTCGCCGGTGAGGACGAAGGCCTTCACCTGGTCATCACCAGCCGCAGCCCGGAAAATGCCGGCGATCTCGGCATAGCTCTCGAAGGTCAGCGGATTCTTTCGTTCCGGCCGGTTCAGTGTCAGCGTCGCGAGCTTGCCGCTGACCTCGAACTTCACATGCTGCGCCTTGTAGGACGAAAGCGGCAGCGGCACTGGGTGATGGGTGTTCAGGCTCATTTGCTGCTCCCCGCATCGATCGCCTTGCGCGCGGAACCCTTGGTTTTGGCCAGCAATGTCATCAGCGTATCGACCTCTTCCGGTTCGAGCCCGGCGAAAATTTCCGCGACCCAGTTTTCATGCGTGCGGGCCAGAGAACGGAATGTGCGGCGGCCATCCGGCGTCAGAGTCACGATCATGGCGCGGCGGTCGTTCGGCGCCGGCTTGCGCTCGACCAGATTGAGCGAGACCAGACGCTCCACCAGCCCGGTGACGTTGCCGTTCGACACCATCATCCGCTGCGACAATTCGCCGAGAGTCATGCCGTTCGGCGCGCGATCGAGCTGCGCCATCAGGTCGAAGCGCGGCAGGGTGATGTCGAATTCGGTGCGCAGGCGCTGGCGGATCTCGTTCTCGATCAGCGTCGTGCAGGTTAGCATCCGCAGCCACAACCGCAGCTCGGCCTCGTGATCGGCCGGCCGTTCGGCAACTTTGGTCTCGGCATCGAGCGGCAACGTCGCAGCATCGTTCATGTCAGACTTCTCCGCCGGCGACCGTCATCGCCGTCCCGGTGACAGCACCGGCATCGACAGAGCACAGATACACCACCGCCGCGGCCACCTCTTCCGGCTTGATCAGCCGCGCCATCGGCACGTCCTTGACGTATTGCGCAAGTACGTCCTGTTCGGACCGGCCGGTCTTCCTGGTGATGGCGGCAACGCTTTCGCGAACGAGATCGGTGTCAGTGAAGCTCGGACAGACCGCATTGACGGTCACGCCGCTCTTTGCGGTTTCGATCGCCAGCGACCTCACGAGGCCGACCACCGCATGCTTGGAGGCGACATAGGCGCTGACATAGCCATAGCCCTTGAGACCCGCGGTCGAGGCCACCGCGACGATACGGCCGAACTTGCGGGCGACCATGCCTGGCAGCAGCACCTGCGCACAATTGACGATGCCGAGCACGTTGAGTTCGAACAGCCGCCGGAACTGCTCTGCCCCGGTCTTGCCGAAAGGCGCGGTCTCGGCCGCGCCGGCATTCGCCACCAGAATATCGAACGGCCCGCGGGCGGCTTCCGCCGCTTTCACACCGGCTTCGATCGCCGCCGGATCGGTGACGTCGGCGACAATCACGCCCGCCGCATGACCCGCCGCGACCGCATCGTCGAGCGCGGCCTGCTGGCGGCCGAGCACGGTCACCGTTGCGCCGGCCGCCGTCAACGCTGCCGCCACGGCGCGGCCGATGCCGCGGCCTCCGCCAGTCACGAGAGCATGCCGTCCCGAAAGCTGGGCCATGATAATGTCCGCCGGGTGGGTACCAGAGGATACTTTAAGCTTAAAATTTATAGGGCTCAAGCAGCCCTTTGGCCTTTTCCCATCGGGCCGGCTTGCGGGACGCGAATTGAGCTGGGAGGTTGACCCATATCAAATCCCGCTTGCACCGAGTTGTTTTAAGCTTAAAATAATCGCGACAACAGCCGCAAGGCGCGGAGGCTACCCATGAAGGTCAATGTGATCGGCGGCGGCCCCGCCGGGCTTTATTTCTCGATCCTGTACAAGAAGGCGTGGCCGCAGGCGCAGATCACCGTCTACGAGCGCAACCGCCCGGACGATACCTTCGGCTTCGGCGTGGTGTTCTCCGACCAGACGCTCGAGACCTTCCAGAAATACGATCTGGAGAGCTATCGCGCCATCACCGAAAACTTCGCCTATTGGGATGACATCGAAATCCATTTCAAGGGCACGGTGCATCGTATTGGCGGCAACGGCTTCTGCGGCTGTTCGCGCGCGACGCTGCTGCAATTGCTTCATCAGCGCGCGCATCAACTCGGGGTCGAGCTGAAGTTCCAGCACGAGGTCGCCGACATCGCCGCGGAGTTGCGCGATGCCGATCTCGTCATCGGATCGGATGGCATCAATTCGCGGGTGCGCGAGACGTTCAAGGACCACTTCAAGCCGCACACGGATCTGCGCCCCAACAAGTTCACCTGGATGGGGTCGACGCGTCCGTTCGATGCCTTCACGTTCTTCTTCCGCGAGACCAAATACGGCATCGTCATCGTACATTGCTATCAGTACGAGCCCGGCCGCTCGACCTGGATCTTCGAGACCGATCCGGACACCTTCGCGAAATTCGGCCTCGATCCGCTGGACGAACCCGGCAGCGCGAAACTGATGGAAGAGCTGTTCGCGGAGGAATTGCAGGGCCACAAGCTGATCATCAATCGCTCGATGTGGCGCAATTTCCCGGCCATCAGCTGCGAGCGCTGGGTTTACGAGAATTGCGTGATCCTCGGCGATGCCAAGGCGACCGCGCATTTCTCGATCGGCTCCGGCACCAAGCTCGCCATGGAAGACGCGATCGGGCTGTACGATTCCTTCCGCAAGACCGGCGGCCAGAATGTGAAGGCCGCGCTCTCGCATTATGAGACCACCCGACGCGAGGAAGTGGAAAAGACCCAGCATTCCGCAAATGTGTCGCTGGTCTGGTTCGAGCACATGAAGCGGTTCTGGGACATGAATCCGACACGCTTTGTGTTCGGGCTTATGACCCGTTCCAAGGCGATCACCTACGACAATCTCGCGCTGCGTGCGCCAGAATTCGTCGACGAGGTCGCCCACATGATGGCCGATGAGACCAAGGCGGCGGGCTTCGACAATGTCGATACCAAGACGCCGGTCGCACCGATGTTCCAGCCTTTCCGGCTGCGCGACATGGTGCTGCCGAACCGTGTGGTCGTCTCGCCGATGTGCCAGTATTCGGCGAAGGACGGGCTGCCGAACGACTGGCATCTCGTGCATCTCGGCAGTCGTGCGATCGGCGGCGCCGGCCTCGTCTATACCGAGATGACCGACGTATCGGCGGACGCGCGCATTTCGCCGGGCTGTACCGGGCTTTGGAACGACGAGCAGGAAACGGCGTGGAAGCGCATCGTCGATTTCGTGCACGCCAATTCGGGCGCAAAGATCTGCATGCAGCTTGGCCATGCCGGCCGCAAAGGCGCGACCAAGCTGTCCTGGGAAGGCGACAGCGAGCCGCTGCCCCAGGGGGCGTGGCCGATCGTCTCGGCCTCACCACTCCCCTATTTCCCGAACAGCCAGGTGCCGCGCGAAATGACCCGCGCCGACATGGACCGCACAGTGGCCGATTTCGTTGCGGCGACGGAGCGGGCGCAGCGCGCCGGCTTCGACATGGTCGAACTGCATGCCGCGCACGGCTATCTGCTGGCGAGCTTCATCTCACCAATCACCAACAAACGCACGGACGAGTATGGCGGCTCTCTCGAGAACCGCATGCGCTTCCCGCTGGAAGTGTTCCGCGCCATGCGCGCGGTGTGGCCGAAGGAGAAGCCGATGTCGGTGCGCATCTCGGCGACCGACTGGATCGACGGCGGCGTAACCGGTGACGACGCTGTCAAGATTTCCGAGATGTTCAAGGCGGCGGGCTGCGACATGATCGACGTCTCGACCGGCCAGACCGATCCGGCATCCGCGCCGGTCTATGGCCGCATGTATCAGACGCCGTTCTCCGACCAGATCCGCAACGAGGCGAATATCGCCACCATGGCGGTCGGCGCCGTCACCACTGCCGATCAGGTCAACACCATCGTCGCGGCTGCGCGCGCCGATCTGGTTGCGCTGGCGCGTCCGCATCTGCTCGACCCGTATTTCACCATGCGTTCGGCCGGCTGGTATGGCGCGCAGGACATCCATTGCCCGCCGCAATATCTGTCCGGCCGCGACCAGCTATTCCGCAATTCGGTGCGCGAGCGCGCCGACATGACCGAGCTGAAACTCAAGGCCAAGCCGAAGCCACAGATCGACACCTGGAAACAGGCGGCGGAGTAGAGATACCTCGCCTCGAGTATGGTGTGCTCCCTCCCCCTGAAAGGGGGAGGGTTGGGGAGCGGGGCATGCTTAGAATACGTGTCGCAAGACTTGCCCCCCACCCGACTTCCTTCGCTACGCTCGCAGTCAAGCTTGCGCAGACTGCGTAAACTTGTCTGCGGAGTCGACCTCCCCCTTTCAGGGGAGGTGAAGGGAAACTGCTACCGGGAGCGGTAGTTCACGCCGCCAGCGTCGTCTTCCCCGGCCAGCGGCACAGATCGGCGATGATGCACTTTTCGCATAATGGCTTGCGCGCGAGGCAGACATAGCGCC
>JAEZBA010000255.1 GCA_023430245.1 Pseudomonadota bacterium | reverse complement strand
GTTCGGCAAGCTGATGGAGGATTCCGGCTCGGTCACCTCGATCGCGAATTACATGGTCACCAAGCTCGGCGCGCAGCGCGCGATCCTCGCGGTGGTGCTGGCGGGCGCGATCGTCACCTATGGCGGCGTCAGCCTGTTCGTCGCCTTCTTCGTGATCGCGCCGATGGGCATGGCGCTGTTCAGCCAGGCCGGCGTGCCGCGCCGTCTGATGCCGGCCGCGATCGCGCTCGGCACCTCGACCTTCACCATGTCGGCGATGCCGGGCACTCCGGCGATCCAGAACGCGATCCCGATGCCGTTCTTCGGCACCACGCCGTTCGCAGCGCCCGGCCTCGGCATTCTCGCGTCGCTGATCATGCTTGGCTTCGGCCTGTGGTGGCTGCAGCGCGCGGAAGCGAAAGCGCGCGCCAGTGGCGAAGGCTTCGGCCCGATCGCAAGCGATGCTGCCGATAAGGCGGCGGACGATCCGCTGATCCGCGAGCGCGCCTCGACCGCACGCGAATTCGATCCGGCCGAAGTCCATCGCAGCACCGAAGCGCCGAGCGGCCCGCCGATCGCGCTCGCGGCGCTGCCGCTGGTGGTGGTGATTGTCGTCAATCTCGTCATGTCGTTCGTCGTCCTGCCGCGGATGAACGTCGCATTCCTGGCCGAGCCGCAATGGGGCGCGACCACATTGTCTGCAGTCGGCGGGTTGTGGTCGGTGATCGTGGCGCTGCTGGCCGCCATCGTCACCGTGATCGCGATCAATTTCCGCAGTGTGCCGGCGCTACGCGCCACCATGACCGCGGGCGCCAATGCGTCGGTGCTGCCGATCGTCTCGGTCGCAAGCCTGGTCGGCTTCGGCGCGGTGGTCGCATCCTTGCCGGCGTTTGCCGTGGTGCGCGACTGGGTGCTCTCGATCGAAGGCGGCCCGCTGGTGTCGCTGGCGGTCGCAACCAATATTCTGGCCGCGCTCACCGGCTCGGCCTCGGGCGGTCTCACCATTGCGCTGGATGCGCTCGGTCCGAGCTACATGAAGCTTGCCGCTGAGACCGGCATCAACCCGGAGTTGATGCACCGGGTCGCGGTAATCGGCGCTGGCACGCTCGCCTCGCTGCCGCATAACGGCGCGGTGGTGACCCTGCTGGCGGTTTGCGGCTGCACCCATCGCGAGAGCTATCTGGATATCGTGATGGCCGCCGTGGTCGGTGCGCTGATTGCGCTCGCCGCGGTCATCGTCATGGGGACGATGTTCGGGTCGTTCTGATGCGGCGCCGCGTCGGGCTGACGCCTGTCGTGGCCGGCGCGCCGCCGATTTGAACCGGAATAGCTCCGCCTCCGACCAATGAGCAGGAGGCGCGAATGAACAACACACTCATCTCCATCGCAATGGCCGCGTTCTGGACCACCTTTATGGTCTGGTGGAGCGCGGACTTCTCTGCGGTGAATATCGCCATCTTCACCGGAATGGGGCTTGCATTCGGCTTTCTATGGACATTCTTCATGCGGCGATGGGGCTATCTCAGGTAAAGCCTTGCAACAGAGGCGCCTGAATTCTCATGCTGATTATTCCCTGGAATTCGATTGTCACCTTCAGGTGGGGCGTGACCCATTTTTGAGATCGCGCGTCTGCTGCGACCGTCGCAAGAGCGTCGCTACTTTCCGATCAGCATCACCCAATAATATCGTCCCGCGCGTGAGACCGCATGCGCGACGGCCTTGCAACCAGGCAAGCGCATATTCGCGGCGTGGCCGGGCGAGGCGCGCCATTGCTGCAGAGTCTGCGACTGGGTGGTGTGCCCCATCGCTACATTCTCCGCTCTAGCGCCTTGCCTGGCGCGCTGCGCGAAGCCGGAATGATCAAGTCTTTCGCGCCGTGCCATGTCGTTGGCGTGCCCCTGCGCAAGCCTCTGCAACGCGCCGCAGTTGGCTACTGCAGGAGTGGGAGCGGAGAAAATTGCTATCATCAGGGCTGCGGCAGCAGTCGACGCGCAGATCCAGTTACATCTCATACGACAATCCTGAAGAGCTTGCTCGCTCGGACCATCCACGGCGCTCCGCGATCCCAGCCTGCCCGAGATTGCGTCGCAAAAGTGGCGTCGCGCGCCGCGTCACGTCTTGCCGGCCGGCACCTCATCCGGCTCCGGGATTTCGCCGGGCTGATAGCCCGGCAGCGACCCGGCCGGAATGATGGCGATGAAGGCCAGCGCCGCCATCAGCAGAAGCCCGAATTTCAATGCGCGAAGGCGCGACTCGGTATTGACCCGCACCGCTTCGGCGACCTGCGCCGGTGATGCGGAGGTTTTCGCCAGCGTCTCCTGCAGCCGGTCGTTGCTGACGAAGTTGATGCTGTCGAGATTGACCTGCGCCTGCAATTCCGGCGTCAGCTTCGGCGCGGCATTGATCGCCGCCAGCATGATTGCGCTCAAGAGCCCGACCAGCAGCGCGCCGGCCACCGCGGTGCCCACCGCCGCCGCCAGATTGTTGGTGGTGCCGCGCAGCGAGCCGACATCGCCCGCAAGCTCCTTGGGCGAGGCCGTCACCAGCACGTTGAACAGCAGCGTCACCAGCGCACCCTGACCGATCCCGAATAGCACGAGGCCGATCAGCACCGGGCCGGCGCTCCAGTCGTTGCGCACCACGTAAGCGAGCCACAGGAGCGCGGCGGTACACAGGATGAAGCCGTAGCGGCCGATCTGGCGCGGGGTGAAGCGGTCATAAAACCGCACGATCAGCATGGCGGCGAAAAATACCGTCAGGTTGAACGGCATCATCGCGATCGCGGTCGCGATCGGCGAGCGGCCCTGCACGATCTGAATGTACAGCGGCACCGAGAAATTCAGCATCGCTTCGAGCGCGACCACCGCGAACATGCAATAGACCGCAGCCCGCTCCTTCGGAGAGTCGAGCACCTCCAGGGCCAGCAGTGGCGTCTTGCCGGCCTGCTGTACCCGGTGCGTCCATCTCAGGAACACATAACCCAGCATCACGCCGACGAGGATGAAGATCGGCGCGGGCGATGCGCCCGCTATGTTGAACGGTGCGCCGGGCGTCGCCATGGTCAGGCCCCAGCGGTTCAGGTTGTTGAAGCCGAAGCTGATCAGCACGATTGACGCCGCGGCCAGCACGACGCCAATGAAATCGATCTGCACCTCGGGACGGCCTTTATCCGGCTTGAGGCGAAAGCTGAGGAGGAAAACGATGGCCGATACCACGATCAGAATGCCGAAGGCAGGGCGCCAGCCGATATAGGTGCCGAGAACGCCGCCGATCACGAAGGCCAGCACTCCGGCGCCGGCGCGTGCCGAGCCGAGCGCGCCCAGCGCCGTGGCCTGCTGTTTGCCCTTGTAGTTTTCGGCGATCAGCGCCACCAGCGACGGCACGGTCACCGCGCCCGCGGCTCCGCTCAAAGCCTGAGCCGTAATCATCAGATTGGCGGTCGGGCTGAAGGTCATCAGCACCTGCGCGCCACCGAATACGACAACCGCCGCCCGGAAAACATTGATCGCTCCGTAGCGCTGGGTGAGCTTGGCGCCGAGCATGACGAAACCGGCCACCAGCATCGAATAGGCGACGATACCGGTCGCGACTGTGGTCGGCGGCACGTTGAAGCTCTGGACCATGCCGCCCATCGCCACCGGTAGCGAGGCCACGTTGAAGGACATGATCATCTGGCCGAGTGCGATGGCGATCATCGGCACCCAGGACTCCTGAACCTCCGATTGCGGTGCGGTGGCCGATACACTCGTCATGATGCGCCCTCCCGAGACTCGCTTTTTGTATCTGTTGCGCCGAAAACGCGGTCGGCCGGCCGTCAGACTTCAGGCTTCGAAACGAACAGATCCATTCCCAGGCGCTGCGACAGATATTTTGCGACCATCTGGCCCTTGACACTGTTGCCGGCCTTATCGAGCGGCGGCGCGAAGGTGCCGAGACCGCCTTTGCCGGGCGATACCGTGACGATGCCACCGCCGATTCCGCTCTTGCCGGGCAGGCCGATGTCGTAAAGCCAGTCGCCGGATGTTTCGTACAGGCCCGCCGTGGTCATCACGGCGAGCGCGTAATGGCAGACCGCCGGATCGACCACGCGCTCCTTCGTCACCGGGTTGACGCCACCATCGGCGAGCGTCGCACCCATCACAGCGAGATCACGGGCGCTGACATTCAGCGAGCATTGGCGGGTATAGAGGTCCACCGCCTCCATCGGCTCGCAATAGATGCGATTCACGCTGAGCAGGAATTGCGCGATGCTGCGGTTGCGGAAGTTGGTCTCCTGCGCGGAGGCCAGAACTTCCTCATTCATCGGCAATTTGCGGCCGGCGAATTTCGACAGGCCGTCGTGGATGAAGGCCCATTTATCATCCACGTTGCGGCCCGGCACAAGGCTCGTAGTCGCGATCGCGCCGGCATTGACCATCGGATTGGTGCGGCCATCCGGCATGCGCTCGATGCCGGCAACCGAATTGAAGGCATAGCCGGTCGCGTTGGCGCCGAGCTTGGCGCGCGCCTCTTCGGCCCCGATCTCCTGACAAACGAGTGCGAAGATGAAGGGCTTCGACACGCTCATGATCGAGAATTCATGGTCGGTCGCGCCGACGGAATAGACATTGCCGCTGGTACCGACCACGCATATGCCGAGGAGATCGCGGGGCACGCGCGCAAGCGCCGGATAGACCTGGGAATTCTCGCCCTCATCGTTTGACTTGAAGCGGTCATAAGCGCTCTGCACGAGCTTCTGGACCTGCTCCGGTGACGGCAGATGACCGGTCGAAACATATCCAGCCTCATCGTCGAGGCGCGCATCCATAACCGCATCCCCCGCAATGGTTTATTCTGAAAGCAATTCAAACAAGACAGCCGCTATCATCTGACATCACGGGTGAAGCTGCGTCAACGCAGTAACATTGTGGTGCATTGCAACACCCATGTCCCCGCGTTATGGCAGATCGTGCTTTGAGAGCGGGTCGTGGCGATCGTTGATGTGTCATCGCTTCCGTGTATGGAGTGCAGCAAAGTCTTGCAGGCGACCTTGGCCTTGGAAGCCTGTTCACAAGCGGCGCATGAGATGCGACAGGGGCGTCTTCTGGTACAATTCTGCCACGACATTGT
>JAEZBA010000239.1 GCA_023430245.1 Pseudomonadota bacterium | reverse complement strand
GTACATGCCCTGGCCTTGGGCGCAGAGGAGCTTAACGCCGCGCCATTCCGGAAACGCGGCGAGGGCCGAATGTGCTGAGCCCGCGACGCAATCAACCTCACCGGCACGCAAGGCTTCATAGGCCTTGTTCACCGGGAAAATAAGCTGAATCTCCGCGTCGAGACCCTTATTACGGAATTTGCCGAGTTCGGTTGCGGCAATCGCGGGAAAGTAGGAATTCGATATCAGATCCGGAACCGCGATCCTGAAACGCCTTGACGATTTGGTCATGCCGCGGCCTTCTGTTTGCGTACGCTTTCCAAGAGAGAGGTGCGCATCAGGAATGCGCGATGTGCAACAGGATCTGCAGCGGTGCGGCGAAGATGTTCGAAATTCGCCTCGCGCGTCGCCGGTTCTTTCTCCTCGAGGCGCTTCTTGTTGGCAATCGTCTGTTGCTGAACATACTCGATGTTCATCGGGCGCCGGACTGCATCATAGGTCTCGAGCTCGCTCTCCGGGCGCTCGCCGTGCAAAACGGAGCTGAGCAACGACGAGATATGCATGGCGTCGTGGATGCCGCAATTCAGGCCCAACCCGCCGATCGGGTTGTTCACATGCGCGGAATCGCCGGCCAAAAACACGCGACCCTGCCGGAAGCGCGCGGCGACTCGTTGATGAACGCGGTAGATGTTGCGATGGACGATGTCGTAGGCCCCAGACTTCGGAAAGAATTTCTGAAGGCGCGCCTCGGTTGCTGCTTCGTTCAAGACCTCCTCATCGGTCTGCCCCGGTAGCGTTGGGAAAACAGCGCGCCATCGGCCCTTGCCGTCGTCACCTGCAACCTTGAACAGATTGGTCCATTCGTCAGGATCCGAGAAATAGGCGCGATAGGCGACGCCGTGTTCGGACGCGAAATCGAACAGTGTCGTAAGCACGAGAAACCGTTCCGGAAACGTGTATCCCTCGAAAGGAATATCGAGCGATTTGCGGACCGTGGAGCGTCCACCATCGGCGCCGACGAGGTAGCTGCCCGAAACCCTCTGATCCCTGCCGTTTGCAGTCACCGTAATCTCGACATGGTCATCGGCTGCGGCGATTCCGGTTACAGGCGACGAGAAGTTAACTTCGGCATGTTTGAACGCGCGCAGCTTCTCGATCGCGAGATTGGCGATCTTGTGCTGCTCGCATTGCACGACAAAAGGGTAGGCGGTGTCGTTCTTCAGGATTGCGTGGTCGAACTCGGCCACCACGCTGCGTGTTGGCCGATCCCAGAATTGAAACGTTGGCGCGACCAGGCCGCGTGCAATCACCTCGTCGAGCAGGCCTATGCTCGCCAGCATTTCCAGCGTGGCGGGATGCAGCGTCGAAGCGCGGGGAGCGTCGTTGACGCTCTCCGCCGCCTCGAATACGCGAACAGGGATGCCGCGTTGTGCCAGAGCCAGCGCTGTGATCACGCCGACCGGGCCGCCGCCGGCCACCAGAACCGGACCCTCGTTCATGGCGCGCCCGCTATTTCTGCTTGAGGCCGGCGAGGTCGACAGCCTCGGCCCAGGTCGCGACATCACGAGCAAGCATCGCTTTGTATTGCGCGGGCGAATTGCCCAGCGGATCGACGCCGAATTCCGACAGGCGCGTGGCGAATTTCTCATCCTTCACGGCCGCGGCGACTTCCGCGGCAATCTTTTCGACGATCGGCATCGGCGTGTTGGCCGGTGCCATCAGGCCGTTCCAGGTCAGGATCTCGAAATCGGGATAGCCGGACTCCGCGACGGTCGGTAACTCGGGCGCCAGCGGCGAGCGCTTGTCGGACGATAGCGCGATCATGCGCACATTGCCGGCCTTGGCCTGAGGCAGCGCATCCGAGAAATTGGAGAACATCGCGGGGATGTGACCCGCCACCACATCCGAGAGCGCTGGCGCGTTGCCCTTGTAAGGCACATGCGTCATCTCGAGGCCGGCTTTCTTCAGGAACAGCGCCATCGAGAGATGGTTGAGACTGCCGATGCCGGCCGAGCCGTAGCTCAGTTGCCCCTTGCGTGCGCCGACATAGTCGACGAATTCCTTGAGCGTTTTGACCGGGATGTCCTTGTTGACAACAATCACGAACGGGTTGGTCGCGATGTTGCTGATTGGCGTGAAATCGTTGACCGGATCGTAGCGGACCTTGTTGATCGCAGGCACGATCGCCATGACGGGTAAGGCCGCGATAAACAACGTGTGCCCGTCTGGCGCCGCCTTGGCAACCATGTCAGCTGCAATAGCGCCGCCGGCACCGGGACGGTTCTCGATGACAAAGGACTGACCGAACGCCTTGCTGAGACGTTCCGCAGTGATGCGCGCGATTCCGTCCGTGTTTCCGCCCGCCGCGTACGGCACGATCAACGTAACCGGACGCTGAGGCCAATCCTGAGCTAACGCGGGATTCTGGCTGAAGGTGATCGCTGCTAGAACAGCAGCAAAGGTTGCTGATCGCCCAAACATGCCCTTAGAACTATTCATTGTAAAAGCTCCACTCTGTGTGATCCGGCATCAAGTTAGGTGGCGTCACTTCTCTTTGGAGACGCTCGTTTCGTAAAAGTGCACTTCGTACAGCAGGCATCCTGCTTCCGACTTGAACGGGCCGTGGACCGCGCCCGGCGGCCGGCAGGCATAGGTCGGTGCCGTAAAGCGCTCGCCGCCGTTGCCGTTGGCGTCGTTGCCGACGATCAAGTCGCCCGACATCAGGTACACTTCTTCCCAATGGTCATGGACGAACGGCGCGGTCGTGTATTCGCCCGGAACGAACCGCAGGAGCCGTGTGCGGCTGCCGGTCTTGCTGGCTTCGTCAAGGTCGCTGGTCAGGATCTTTTGCTGTATGCCCGCGGGGTATCCGGGTGGAGAGGCCCAGCCTTCATCCATGTCCAAGGCAAAGAATTCCAGATGCGGTTTTGTCATGGGGTTCCCCGCTCGAGATAGCGCGTGACGTTGCGGCGAAACGAGTCGATATGGTCGGTCATGGCCTTCGCCGCGGCGTCAGGATCATGACTCTTGATTGCCTCGAAGATCGCTCGGTGTTCCATCTGGACCGCGCGATGATGCTCGTGCGCGGTGAGGGAAATGAACCAGAAGCGTAGGGAACGTTCGTGCAGGTTCTGCAGAATTCCCGACATGACTGCATTCTTCGCCGCACGTGCCAGCGCAATGTGAAACTCGCGATCGAGCAACATCATCTGCTCGATGTTACGCACTTCGGCCCATGCGTCGGCGCGATTGAGAATGTCTCCGAGGACGGACACATCAATATGGTCGGCACGCTCGGCCGCAAGCCGCGCGCAATAGGGCTCGTTGAGCCGACGGGCATCAATGATCTGTGCGACTTCGTCGAGGCTGACCGGCTTCACGATCACGCCCTTGCGCGGGATGACCTCGAGCAGACCGTCCTGGGTCAGACGGTCGATGGCCTGATGCACCGGCGTGCGACCGATTCCGATCGAGGCGGATACGAACGCTTCGTTGAGGTAGTCGCCTGGCTTGAACACGCAGGTGATGATACGATGCTTGATCGCGTCATAGGCCGCGTCGCGCAGGGACGGCGGGACCGGGGTCACAACCGTCAGAGGCGCCGGCGTTAGCGGCGATTGCTGGACTTGCTTGATGTTGCGCTTATGCTTCATCGCGAATGCCGTCATTTGACAGTTTGCAGAACGGTGATGTCGTAGCTGCAGTTGATGGTCCGCTGCAAAACCGGGTCGATCAATTCGCACTCGAAACGGTTGGCCGAGCGAATGCCGCCAATGGCGGGGAGTGTTCCGCAGAACATCAATGTGCCTTCCGGAAGAGTGCCGTTGTCGCTGTAAAGCGCGAGCAGTGACGAGGGCGGCAGCATCTTCGCCATCGGTCCATCCTGATACAACTGTCGCTTGCCTATGATTGTCGCATAGGCGCGGAAATTGCAGCTGATCCCAATGGGGCGCGACCTCCTCGTAGCGCGAGAGCTGCGCCGGTTTGGCGTCGAGCTTCGCTGTCGTGGAGCCCCAGGTAGAGCGTGGTCAATCTGAAATTTCACAAAAATATCTATAGGTGATAGTTCACAAGTAGGCAATCAAAATTGGATTAAGCTGAGTAGAATATGAAATTTCACTAGAATGCGAAAGGAACGAAG
>JAEZBA010000236.1 GCA_023430245.1 Pseudomonadota bacterium | reverse complement strand
GGTGCGCCAAGTCTCGCGCACGAGCTGCTGCGCCTGGGCGCGGTCGCCATGCGACAGCAGGGCGCGCGCCAACGCCAGCCTGCCTTTCGCAGTCAGCGGTGTGGTGGTGGCGAAATAGCGCCGGATGACCGCATCGTTCACGCCGTTCTGGAACAGGGCGGCCTCGGCCTTGCGGCGGAACTGATTGATATTCGGCCAGGCCGGATTCTCGGTGGCGAAACCCGCATAGCGCTGGAAGTCGAAATCCTCGTTCTCGGCGCGCAGGACCAGCCACTCGATCAGCTTGACGGCAACCGGGTCGGTCACTGTCGACGCCACGGCGGTTGCCTCGGCGTTGCGGCGCCGCCGGGTCAGCTCGACCGCCTTCTTCACGGCAGCCAGGCTATCGGCCGAAATCGGCGTGGCGGGGACCAGCGCCGACGATATCCGGGAGGTAGGAGGGGTCAGCGCCGCCTGGCGCTGCGGTGCGACCAGCGCCGGTGCACTTGCAGTCGGCGCGGGGACCAGGCCCGACGGCAGGATCGGCGCAGTGCCGATCGGTGTGGGAAATGCGCCGACCGCCGTCGCGCTCTCGGCAGGACGGCGCTTGGGCAATGGCACCGGGGCTTTTGCGGCCGACTTCGCCGCCGATTTGGCGGCGGGTTTGGGGGTGCTCTTTTTGGCCGGACTGCCTTTACCGGCCTTCTTCGCCGCAGGTTTTTTCTCGGCGGCCTTCTTTGCCGCCACCTTTTTGTCCGCGCCCGTCCGGGTCTTGGCGGCTGTCGCCTCGTCGGTCTTCGGTTTAGGCGCCGCCTGTACGACGGCTGCGGCGGCCAATAATGCGGCAAAGCCGGCCATCGCGGCCGTGAAAGAGCCTTTGCGTGTCAAATCGAAGCCCTCGCCTTCCGAATCGGATGGTGCAGGTTTGCTATTGCCTTGAATATGCTGAGGAACCGTTTACCGATTCACAAGGCGTGACTGCCACCGGAAAGCGGCGACACCGCGGCACCCCGCTGGGATCACGAACCGCGATCCCATTGGTCAAGAACATTCGCTTTCAAGCTCAGGGGCTACCCGCTATTGATCGGCAAGTCCCTTCGCCCGCCGTAACCGTGGCGATGAGGGTCGTAATTTATCCACTCGCAATGATGTCGTCCGGGGTCGAGACATGACAGCTAACGGAAAGTTCCGGGGATCATTCACCGCTCTGGTGACACCGTTTGGCGACGGCCAGCTCGACGAGAAAGCATTCCGGGACCTGGTGGAGTGGCAGATCGCCGAGGGTACTGACGGGCTGGTCCCGTGCGGGACAACCGGTGAAAGCCCGACGCTGTCGCATCCTGAGCATCACAAGGTGGTGGAATGGTGCGTCGAGCAGGCGCGCGGCCGCGTGCCGGTGATCGCCGGCGCCGGCTCCAACTCGACGTCGGAGGCGGTCGCGCTTGCAAAGCATGCCGAGACGGCAGGAGCCGACGCGGTGCTGGTGGTGACGCCCTATTACAACAAGCCGACCCAGGAGGGCATGGTCCATCACTTCAAGGCCGTGAACGATGCGATCGGCATCCCGATCATCATCTACAACATACCGCCGCGATCGGTGGTCGATATGTCGGTCGATACCATGAAGCGGTTGTTCGAACTGAAGAACATCGCAGGCGTGAAGGATGCGACCGGCAATCTGGCGCGGGTGTCGCTGCAACGGCAGGCCATGGGCGACGACTTCATCCAGCTCTCCGGTGAGGACATGACCGCACTGGCCTTCAACGCTGCCGGCGGCCATGGCTGCATATCCGTGGTGTCGAACGTGGCGCCGGGTCTGTGCAAGCAGTTGCAGGACACCACGCTGGCGGGGGACTACCAGCAAGGTTTGACAGTGCAGGACCGCCTGGTGCCCCTGCATCACGCGATCTTCATGGAGCCCGGACTGGCGGGCGCGAAATGCGGCCTGTCGCTGCTCGGGCGCGGCAATGAAGAGGTGCGGCTGCCGCTCTTGCCGGTGACGTCCGGCACCAAGGCGGCCATCCGCGATGCGATGGTGCATGCGGGCCTGTTGAACTAGCGAAGCGAATGGCTCAGGCAAAAGAGCGTCCGCTCAAGATTGTCGCCGACAACCGCAAGGCGCGCTTCAATTACGAGATCGGCGAAACCTTTGAGGCCGGCGTCGCGCTGACCGGCAGCGAAGTCAAATCGCTGCGTGCCGGCAAGGCGATGATTGCGGAATCCTATGCGGATTCACGCGACGGCGAACTCTGGCTGATCAACTCCACCATCACGGAATATTCGCAGGCCGGCCGTGACAATCATGCACCGAAGCGGCCGCGCAAACTCCTGCTGCACAAGCGCCAGATCAACAAGCTGATCGGCGCAGTGGATCGGCAGGGCTTCACCGTGGTGCCGCTGAAGCTCTATTTCAACGAGAAGGGCCGCGCCAAGGTCGAGATCGCGCTAGCCCGCGGCAAGAAACTGCATGACAAGCGCGACACCCTGAAAAAGCGAAGCTGGGATCGCGAACGCGGACGCCTGCTGCGCGCCAAGGGATAATCCGCGGCGCTCTCGGCAGCCGCGGGTCAGTCCCGACGCGCAGATCAAGATGCGCGGAAGAATCAGCCCATCGCTTTCTTGAAATTGTCGCCGGACTTGTCCCAGTTCACGGTATTCCACCAGGCCTTGAGATAGTCGGCGCGCCGGTTCTGGTATTTCAGATAATAGGCGTGCTCCCAGACGTCGACGCCCAGCACGGGCCGTGCGCCAAGTTCGAGCGGCGTGTCCTGGTTGGCCGTGCTGATGACGTCGAGCTTCTTGTCCTTGTTGACGACAAGCCAGGCCCAGCCTGAACCGAAACGGCTGCCACCCGCGGCATTCACCTTGTCCATCATCCCGCCTACATTGCCGAACGCGCCGTCGATGGCGGCCTTCAAGGCGCCCGAAGGCTCCTTGGCTCCGCCCGGCGTCATCAGCTCCCAGAAGAATGTATGATTCCAGTCGCCGCCGACATTGTTGCGGACCCCGGTCCGGACGGATTCCGGCACCTTGCCGAGATCCGACAGGATGGTCTCGATCGGCATCTTGCCGAGTTCGGGCCAACGTTCGGCAAGCTGGTTCGCATTGTTCACATACGCCGCGTGATGCCGGTCGTGATGAATCTCCATGGTCTTCGCGTCGATATGCGGCTCGAGCGCGGAGAAGGCATAACCGAGCGGCGGAAGCTTGAAGGGTCCTGCGGGCTGGGCGTAAGCGGTCCGTGCGAACGCGAATGGACGTCCGGACAGGCCGACGGCTGCACCTGCGGCGCATGCGAGCAGTTTCAGGCTTTGGCGTCTGTTCATGGGGCTCCTCTCTGAGATCGCGCTTCGCTTTGACGGGCATAACGACCGGCTGATCACGGTGCGACAGGCCGCGATCGTGATGACGACGGTCTGGAGCCTATAAGGTTTCATGCTGCGGTTGAGAGGCCTCACACGGAAGTGAGCGGCCGTCCGAGGTCGCGGGAGCGAACTTGAGCAAGGCCAAGAGCTCCCGCTCTCCGGGTCCCGCTTTGCAAGGCCAGCCGGACTGCTCGCAAAAAGCAGAACCCCCGGCCTTGGGACCGGGGGTTCCGTTTCAGATCAGGCAATGATCGTCAGATCACAGCCAGAACTTGCTCATGGCCAGAAGTTGCGCTGCACGCGGAAGGCAGCCGACCAGTACGAGTTGTCGTCAAGAACGTAGTTGTTGCTTGCCGACAGGCCGGAGTTGCCGGGGTTGGCGGCGATGGCCGCAGGACCGCCCCATGCCGTGTTGACCTTGGTGTAGGCAACTTCGACGCCCACATCGAGGTTGCGCACCGGGTTCCACATGGTGCGCGAGGCCAGGCGCCACATCGAC
>JAEZBA010000195.1 GCA_023430245.1 Pseudomonadota bacterium | reverse complement strand
CATAAAGACGGTCGGGCGTGCGATGGGCGGAGACGATCAGCGCCTCGTAACCGACCTTCAGCCGGTCGAGCGTCTCGGCGGCATGCTGCATGGTTGCCCAGTCGGACTGACTGCCCATGATGATGGCGACGGGCTTCTTCGCGGTCGACGTTTTCGGCCGGGAGGCCATGGAGGCGAATCCAGAAAAGCGGGAGAAGCCCGCAAAGTACCTCTAGCCATATGTTTGGAGCAAGCAAAGACCGCCCACCCACACGGTTAATCGGCGGTCTGATGTGGATCGTGAGCGCGGCCGGCGCTTGGACTTTAACTCTCCGGAGCGGCCCGATATCGGCTGACGGCAACCCCGACCGCCGCAGCGACCGCGACGCCGGCAAGACTGAGCAGCACCTGGCTTTGCGCGTCTCCGCGTACCGACCGCGCCCCGTCGACGACATCGTCGAGCAGCGCCTGCCCGGATCGCTGCGGCCGCGCCAGCATGTCCCGGCCCAGCGCCTTCGCGTCCCGGCCCATGTCCTCTGCATCCTGGCGCTAGCCGCGGCCCATGGCCTCGGCCTCTTCGGCGAGCCGCGAGGCAGTGCTGCGGGCCTCGCCCGCGAGTGCGGAGGCTGTCTCACGCATCTCGTCGGTCGCCGCCGCCGCCCGTTCCTGTGCATTGCCGATCATCGAGGAGGCTTTTGACTGCACGTCGCCGGCAAGGTCCACCGCCTGGTCGCGGATGTCGTGCGCCTTGGCTCTCGCGGTCTTGATCGCAGCCGAAGCCGTGTCCTCGATCCGGTCGCGGGCATCGCGCACCACGTTCTGGACCGGGTCGTTCTCCGAGCCGCGAAGCAGACTGAACAGTCCGTAGCCGACCAATGCGCTCGCGATCGGCGGATTCTTCCACAGCTTCCAACCGATGCCGGCGCCAATCGCAGCCACCGCGGCGGGGTTCTGGATCGCCCTGTCCTTCAGGTCATCGAGCACGTTGCGCACCATGGTGAGACCGCTCTCCTTGGCGCGGTCCATCAGATCGTCGCCGGCATCCAGCGCCTCGGCCTTGACCGTGGTTTTCAGCTCGTCGAACGTTTCACCCGATGTCAGCACCGACAGGTTGCTGGCCAGGCGAGCCCGTGTCGCGCGGATATCGCGCTCGAGGCGATCGAGGTCTTCGCTCATAGCTGCGCCTTTGCCGAACGGGTGTCAGCCTGCCGGCCTCCGGTCTTGCTCTCGCCGCTGCCAGTGAGATTGCTGGAAGTCGGTGGCTACGTCGCGCACGACCTCACCAATATTATCGGTCGAGAGCTTGCGCTCGACCACCGCGTCCTTCAGTTGTTCGCCGGCCTTCATCGCGGCCTTGGTCATGCGTGCAACCGCGGCGCTTTTCACGAGTTCGCCGGTTTCGGATGCGGCATCGGCCGCGCGCCGGCCGATCGGGCCCAGCGTCTCGCGTTCGAAGCGCGTCGAGGGGAACACCGCGGCCGCAAGACAGCCGGCGGCCAAACCCGCCACCGCGATAGAGACCGGGTGAGCCTCGATCGTGCTTTCGACAGTACGATAGGCGCTGTCGGCGGCTTCGCGCGTGGTCTGATAGGCGGTGTCGGCAACCTCGCGAGTCCGTTTCGACGCGGCCTGACCGAATTCCGACGCCTTTTCCGTCAGATCCTGTGCCGTCTCTGATACGTACCCGCGCATATCATCCGCAGCGGCCGCTACCTTGCTTGCCAAGCCTTCGCCAGCTGCGGTGGCGCCGGACGCCACCTGCTCTGCGCTATCGTAATAGCTGTCTGTCACCGCGCGCCCGCGGCGCTTGCGCCGAGGCTGGCTGGTGCCGGTGCTGCCGGCATGCCGGAGCATCAGCGCAACGCCTGCGCCCAGCAGCAGCAATCCCTCCGGATTTTGACGAATAGCGCGGGCAACACGATCGATTGTGGTCATGACAGGGATTCCTTCGCCGTGGCGATATCTTGTTTGACTTGGTTCATAGCGCGGGTCGGGACTTTTTCGCGCGAGAGGTGAGAGCGAGCGACCAGGAACGCGATCAACGCCAGCGCGATCGCAGCGGCCGCGACGATCAGGCAGCTTGCGGCGCCGCTAAAGCCCATGGTGATGAGCGCAAAGACCGCAGCCTGGCAGAGCAGCAGCAACGCCACCAAGCCGAACAAAGCTGCTGCCATCATGTAGATGACGGCCCGCACGTGGTCGGCGACGATCAGCGACATTTCGGTCTTGGCGAGCTTCAACTCCTGCTGAAACAGCAGGCCGATATCCTCGAAGACCTCGGACAGCGCGCGTCCGAAGCCCGACGATCTGAGCGCGTCACGCACCGTGAAACTCCCTGGCGGGCTTTTCATCATTGGCCGGTCGGGTGCTCTTGATGGTGCGGTAGGCAAGGAAGCCGGCGAGCGATGCCAGCCCGAACACCAGAGCCGGCTGACGGCGCGTGAAGTCGATGGCGTCGTCCCACAATTCCTCGGCGGTCTTGCCCTGCACGGTTTCGGCATAGGCATCGAGCTTGTTGGCAACGGTGTCGGCGATGCCGGCGAGCGGCGGGGCGTTGCGCGACAGATCGTCGGCCGCGGAGCGGATCGAGGATGCGGCATGGCCAAGATAGGCTGCGCCGGTTTCAACCTGCCGGTCGAGGAGCCGGTTCACTTCGCTTCTCACGGATGACGCGGCTTCGGTTGCTGTTTCTCGGGCGCCATTGGCGGCGCGACGTCCGACGCTGGCGGCTTTTTCAGCGGCGTCGCCTGACGCGCGCTCGCTGCTGCTGCGTGACGTTCGCGGGGATTGGGTCTGGTTCATCGTTGCCTCCGGTTGGTCGGGCAACGGCGCGACCCCGGCTTTGTTCCGGCGGGGCGTACGGCCAGTCAAAAGAAGTACGGCCCTCGCCTTGGGCCAGGGCTGAGGTGTCTTCCGGACCGCGGTGGGCGTCCTGCTTTTCAGGTGGAGGGGTGAGTGCCGTCCGGCCCGCCCTGGCTCACGCTGTGATATCCGGCGTGAGCTGGTCCTCGATAAAGGCGATGCGATCACGCAGGATCAGCTTGCGCTTTTTCAGGCGCTGCACCTGGATCTGGTCGCGGCCGAGGGATTCTGTCAGGGCCTCGATGGCGGTATCGAGGTCGCGGTGCTCCTGCTGCAGCCGCGCCAGCTCGTCCCGCAATATCCGCTCGTCGTCGCCAGTCATGCGAATCGTCTTGTGAAAACCCTGTATCTTCAGAAGCTTGGCACTGGGATGACCAGTGGGCTCCAGCGCTCACTTGTGCCGTGTAATCGGAACCCGTTCAAGCGAAGCAAAAAACTAACGAAAAGCGGGGATTTGCCGCAATGCAGCAAATGGTGCTGTCGACTTGCCACAATCTCCGTGTCAGACTTGTTGCGTGAGGACTCCATTCCAACGAGGAGGCCAAATCCCCCATGTCCATGCAAGAGCATCTTGTGGAGCTCAAGGCCCGTCATCGGGCGCTTGAGATGGAAATCGCTGACGCTATCGCGCATCCGTCGACCGACGATGCCAAGATCGCCGAGCTGAAGCGTCGCAAGCTTCAGGTGAAGGACGAAATCGCGCGGATGCAGGCCTCGTCCAGCATTCACTGATCTGGCGATTTCAGGTTCGTTTATCGCGTGGCCGCCGGCTCCCGAACGGAGACCGGCGGTCTTGTTTTCAGCGGTCTTGTTTTTGATGTCGCCGCATCTGACATTGCACCCGCCTGGCAAAAAAGGGGAGGCGGTGGTGAGATCGTTTGGGAGTGGACCTGCGGCGTTTCTGCGCGGTGGACTGGTGGCGCTGGCCCTGGCCGCCGCTGCGACCATGATGGCGGCGCCGGTGGCGCTGGCGCAGGATTATCCGACACGTCCGATCACGCTGTTCGTGCCGTTCCCTCCCGGCGGCGGCAACGACGCCATGGCGCGGATCATCGCTGACAAGCTGTCGACCACGCTCGGCCAGCAGATCGTGGTCGACAATCGCGGCGGCGCCGGCGGCGTCATCGGCACGCGGGCGGCGGCCAAGGCCGCACCCGACGGCTATACGCTGCTGCTTGGCCATACCGGCACGATGGGGATCAATCCCAGCCTGTATGCCAATCCGGGCTACGACATTCGCAAGGATTTCGACGCGGTTGGTCTGATCGCGGTGATGCCGATGGCGTTCATGACCCAGCCGTCGTCGCCCTACAAGACAGTCGGCGACCTGATCGCCGCGGCGAAGAAGGAACCGGGCAAGATCAATGTCGGCTCGTCGCCGAAGGGCACCGGCTCGCATCTCTGCGCCGAATTGTTCATGGCCTCGGCCGGCGTGAGCATGAATCTCATCCCCTACAAGGGCACGGCGCAAAGCATCACAGACCTCGTCGGCGGGCATGTGGCAGTGGCCTGCAATATCATCCCGCCGGCCTTCGGCAATCTGAAGGCGGGGACGCTGCGCCCGCTGGCGGTGACGTCGGCGAAGCGGTCGAGCCATCTGCCCGACGTGCCGACGGTGGCGGAATCCGGACTGCCGGGCTTTGAGGCCGATCTCTATTACGGTCTGCTCGCGCCGGCCGGAACGCCGCGTCCGATCCTCGAGCGGCTCAACAAGGAATTGCGCGCGGCGCTGGCGCAGGACGATGTGCGCGCGCGCATCGCCAACGATGCCGCTGAGCCATTGTCGAGTTCGCCGGAGGAGCATAAAGCGCTGCTCGACCGCGACGAGACCAAGTGGTCGACGCTGATCAAGAAGCTTGGCCTGAAGATCGACTGATATGCTCCCCGCTGCCGCCGTCCTTGCATTTGTCCTGCTGCTGGCCTGCGGTGGCGCGCGCGCATCCGATCAGGCGGCGCCGCAGGCGTCGCCGGTTCAACCGCTCCCGGCGGACAAGCCCGCCGACGACACAAGGCTTGATCTGCAAAAGCCGGAGGAAGAGGAGCCGAAGGCGGCGGAGAGCTGGTGGCAGCAGGTTCTGCGCGCCGCGCCGAACTGCAAGTCGTTCACCGATGGCTGCCGCACCTGCAGCCATACCGTCTGCTCGAATATCGGGATGGCCTGTCAGCCGAAAGACTGGTCCTGTAACGACGACAATCTCACTGCAACGCCCGAGGCCGTGCCGGATGAAAAGCCCAAGCTCAAGCAATAAGCGGCTGCAGGCCGTGCGGACTGTCGCGGCGGCGCTGGTCGTCGTTGGCCTCTGCGTGTCGACCGCTCATGCGCAGGACGTGCGCGGCCTCGAAGTCTGCACCGCCGAAAAGCAGATGGATCGCCGCACCTCCTGCCTGCAGGCCAATACCGAGTTTCTGCAAAGCGCGATGGAGCGCAGCGCGCGCGACGCACGGCAGAAGCTCGATGCGGCGGGGAAGGAGCTGGCATCGGCGCGCAACGAGATCGCGGCGCTGAAAGCCGCATTGGCTGCGACCCAGGCGCGGCTCGACAAGCTGGAAAAGGCCGAGAAGCCCGCTCCGGCGAAGCCGAAATGAGCGCGCGCTAGAAGCGCAGTTCGAACACGCATTCCGCAGCACCGGCCGCTTCGCAGGCGGTCTCGACGGCCGTCGTGCGGGGATCGACCAGTTCGCGATACAGCCGTTCGAAAGTGGCGGCGTAGAAGTCGCACACCGCTTCACTGGTGCTTGCGCCACGGCTGATCGGGCCGCCGGCGATCACGAGCCGCAGCGGGCGGCCTGGTCTCACGCTGAATGCGCCCGACCCCGCGAATGTCCAGGCATGGCGGCCGATCGCCTGCAGCAGCAGGTTGCTCGACGCGCCGGCCGGCAGCCGCTTCAGCAGCATTTGCGCGAGCTTTGGAATCCGATGCGCCAACAGATAATCGCCAGTGCGATGCCCGGCCTGCCAGCCGATATGGCGCGCGCGCGCGAGGCCGAGGCGGTCACGCAACACGGCATGCAGCACGGTGACCTCGTCCTCGTCGATCATCTCGTCGGGCATGGCGTCGAGATAGCGCGACAATCCGGCGGCGGTGAACAGGGCGCGGGTGGCCGCCGCACCCATTTCCTCGGTGAGCACCTCGGCGACACGGATCACCGCATTCGGCCCGATCCGGCCCGCCGCATCGCCGCGACCATGATCGCCGGTCAGCGCCAGGGTGGCGTGCATGTGAGTCAATGCATCGCCGATTGCGGCTGGCGCGCCCCGCCGGCCAGTGCTTCGAGCTGCGCTTCGCTCAGTTGCTCGGCACCGCCGCCGCAGGCCATCACGCTCGCTGCGCGATCGGCCGCCTTGTCCTTCATCTGCGCGCGCAACGCGGCCTTGCGTTCCTCAGCCTTGCGCGAGCGATCGGCGGCGGCCTCCCAGTCGGCCATCTGCGCGGTCGCGATGGTGCGGCTCTCGTCGAAATGGAAGTCGACACTCTTTTTCGATTGCGGTCCCCAATAGCCGACCTTGCCGAGATCGTAGAAGGTGCGCTGGAAGCCGGCCTTCATGAAAGCCTTGAGACAGCCGAGCAGGTAGCGCCGGCGATAGCCGGTGCCGCGCCACGGATAGTGGAACAGTGCCTTGTTCATGTAGAAGCGGCGATAGTTATGCATGACCCGGTCGAGCAGGGTGGCGCGATCCATCGCCGCCGGCTTCATGATTGGCGTCACGAAATTATACTTGTCGAAGTCGAACACCTCGACCTTGTCGCGCATCTCCTGGAACAGCGGCGAGAACGGCCATGGCGTATACATCGACCAGTTGGCGAGGTCGGGATTCCAGTCGCGGGCGAAGCGGTAGGTCTCCTCCAGGGTCTCGACGGTCTCGTTGTCGAGACCGACGATGAATTGCGCTTCGGTGAAGATGTCCGCCTCGCGCAAAAGCTGGATAGCGCGCTTGTTCTGCTCGACCTTGGTTTCCTTGTTGAAGAGGTCGAGCTTCATCTGCGCGGCGGCTTCGGTGCCGAGCGAGACATGAACGAGGCCGGCCTTGCGATAGAGCGGCAGGTATTCGACATCGCGCATGATGTCGGTGACGCGCGTGTTGATGCCCCATTGCACCTTGTCGGGCAGGCCGCGCGCGATCAGCTCCTCGCAGAAGGCGATAAATTTTTTGCGGTTGATGGTCGGTTCCTCGTCGGCCAAAATGAAGAAGCCGACATTATATTTCTCGACCAGCAGCTCGATTTCGTCGACCACCTTTTTCGGGTCGCGGATGCGGTAGTCACGCCAGAATTTCCATTGCGAGCAGAACGAGCAGGTGAACGGGCAGCCGCGGGCCATGTTCGGGATCGCGACACGCTTGCCGAGCGGGATGTAGACGTATTTCTCCCATTCGAGCAGCGACCAGTCCGGCACGATGCCGTCGACATTCTTGATGGTGGGCGCTGCCGGCGTCGCAACGATCTCCGAGCCGTCGCAATAGGCCAGGCCCTTGATGCGGTCGCGGTCATGCGGCCAGCGCCCCTGGTCGATTGCCTGCACCAGTTCGAGCATCACCTCTTCGCCTTCGCCGCGGACGATGGCGTCGATCCAGGGCGCCTCGGACAGCACCTGCTTGAACATGAAGGTGGCATGCACGCCGCCGAGCACGGTGACGGCGTCCGGGCAAACCTCCTTGGCGATCTGCAGCGCGCGTTCCGCCTTGTAGATCGAGGGCGTGATCGCTGTGCAGCCGACGATGTCGGGCTGCTCGCGCGCAAGCTCGGCGCGCAGCTCGTCGTCCGTCAGATGATTGGTCATCGCATCGATGAAGCGAATGTCGGTATAGCCCGCGGCTTTCAACGGTCCCGCGATGTAGGCGACCCAGGCCGGCGGCCAGTTGCCCGCAATCTCCGCGCCGCCCGAGTGATAATTCGGATGGATCAACAGGATGCGCATCGTCGGCCTCCGTCTGCGGGCTACCCAGTTGTCAAGATATATTGACACAAGGATTGTCCGAAAACGGAGACGGCGATTTGATCTGGGTCAAGCGCCGCGCGGTTCCCAGTTTGAGGACCGCGTTGTCGTCCGGGATAAGGCGCTATTTCCGCGCCAGCGCTGCGTCCGGCACTTCCACGGTCTGCGCCATGGCCTGCCGATAGGCGGAAATCACGCCATCCACCATTGCCTCGACCGAGAAGGACGACGCCACCCGCAGCCGCAAGTCCTCTGCCAGGGCGACGGCAGCGCCCGGATCGTCCAGCGTATGCGCGATGGCATCTGCGAGTGCACCGGCATCGCCCGCCGGGATCAGCGCATCCGACAATGACCCGAAGATTTCCGGAATGCCGCCGACATTTGTGGTGATCAGCGGCTTGCCGGCGGCCGCGGTTTCCAGAACCACATACGGCAGCGACTCGGCCCGCGACGGGATCACCATGATGCGGCCGAGTGTCAGCGCTTCGCGGGCCGGCATGGCCGACCTGAAGCGGATGGCGTGGTCGAGCGACAGACGCGCCACCTGCGCTTTCAGCGCGGCCTCGTCCGGGCCGCTGCCGACCAGGGTCGCGGTCACCGGCCGGCCGGCGGCATGAAGAGCGGCAATTGCATCGATCAGGATGTCGATGCCCTTGACGGGCCGGAATTCGCCGATGAACACCAGATCGGTCGCATCCGGCGCGGGCGTCACCGACTCGAATTCGGATTTCGCTACGCCGTTATGAATGACCCGCACGATGCCGTTCGGCTCGCCAATCTTTTCGCGGAAAATGCGGCCGCTATAGGCGCTTTCGAACAGGTACAGCGCCTCGCGCATCAGCAGAATGCGCTCGAGCGTCAGATACATGCGGCCCGACAGGTTGCCATGACTGAGCAGCAGGCTGCCGCCATGCGGCGTGTAGGCGCGTACGATGCTATGGCCGGGGATCGCGAGCCGCGCATAGGCACCGCCCTTGGCGCCGTGGCCATGGATCACATCGGCGCCGGTTTCGCGAATGCGCTCGGTGACATGCAGCACGGCGGGCAGATCGAGCGGGCTGAGCGGCCGGCGCATCGGGATGCGCGTCAGGCCGAGCGCAAGCTCCGGAGCGAGTTCTGCGAATATCTCGTCCGATCGCGCATTGCCGGTTGAGGAATCCGCGATCATGCCGACGCGGTGTCCGCGCACGACCTGCCCGCGAACCAGATCGACAACATGGCGGAACAGTCCCCCGACGGGGGCGCGGAAGACGTGGAGAATATTGAGCGGCATGGCGGACTTCGCAGATCGTGGGCGACTGTACCTCAACGCGTCCGAGCCGGTTTCGGTCAGGATGCAAGCCGCAATCCTGCGGATTTACGCCGTCTGCTTTGCGTAATGATTAATTGCTCCGAGGATGGTGAATGAAAAGTAAAAGCGGGACGTCACGTCCGCTCACACCTCCCGCGCCAAGTCGCGTGCCATGTCGCGCAGCCTGAATTTCTGGATCTTGCCGGTACTCGTCTTAGGCAGCTCGCGGAAAACGATGTGGCGCGGCACCTTGTAGCCGGCGAGATGCTGCTTGCACCAGGCGATCAGGTCGTCGGTGCTGGCGCTGGCACCGGGCTTCAGCTCGATGAAGGCGCAAGGGGTCTCGCCCCATTTTTCGTCCGGCTTCGCGACAACCGCGGCGGCCTGCACCGCCGGATGCTTGTAGAGCGCATCCTCCACCTCGATGGAGGAGATATTCTCGCCGCCGGAAATGATGATGTCCTTCGACCGGTCCTTGAGCTGGATATAGCCGTCCGGATGCATGACGCCGAGATCGCCGGTATGGAACCAGCCGCCGGCAAAGGCCTTGGCGGAGGCGGACGGGTTCTTGAGATAGCCCTTCATGATGACATTGCCGCGCATCATCACTTCGCCCATCGCCGTGCCGTCGCGCGCGACCGGTTGCATGGTCTCGGGGTCCATCACCTCCAGCGCTTCGAGTGCGCCGTAACGCACGCCTTGCCGCGATTTTCGTTTGGCCTGTTCGGCCGGGGAGAGTCCATCCCAGCCGATATGCCAGTCGTTGACAACGGCGGGGCCGTAGCTTTCGGTCAGCCCATAGAGATGCGTGACGTTGAAGCCCGCCTCCTTCATGCCGGCGAGCACCGCTTCCGGCGGGGGTGCTGCAGCGGTGAAGAACTCCACCACGTGCGGCAGCGGCTTCTTCTCGTTCGCCGGCGCATTGAGCAGCGTGGCCATTACGATCGGTGCGCCGCACAGATGGGTGACCTTGTGCGCGGCGATCGCATCATACATCGCCGCGGCGCGCACCTGACGCAGGCACACATGCGTGCCGGCGAGCACCGAGATCGACCAGGGGAAGCACCAGCCGTTGCAGTGGAACATCGGCAGCGTCCACAGATAGACCGGATGCTTGCTCATGCCGCAGGTCACGACATTGCCGGTGGCCAGCAGGTAGGCGCCGCGATGATGGTAAACCACGCCCTTCGGGTCGCCGGTGGTGCCGGAGGTGTAGTTCAGCGAGATCGCGTCCCATTCGTCGTCCGGCATCTGCCAGGCGAAATCCGGATCGCCGCCCTTCAAAAGGTCTTCGTAGTCGATCGTGCCGATGCGCTCGCCGTCGCCCTTATATTCGGGATCGTCGTAATTGATCACCAGCGGCTTCACCTTGGCGCTTTGCAGCGCGTCCTTCATCACGCGGGAGAATTCGCGATCGACGATCAGCACCTTCGCCTCGGCGTGATCGAGGGTGAAGGCATTCACCGCCGCATCGAGGCGGGTGTTGATGGTGTTGAGCACCGCGCCGCACATCGGCACGCCGTAATGGCATTCCAGCATCGCCGGCGTATTCGCGAGCACGACCGAGACGGTATCGCCGCGCTTGATGCCGCGTTTCGCCAGCGCCGAAGCAAGACGGCGGGCGCGGGCATAAAAGTCGCGGTAATTGCGCCGCAGCGGCCCGTGGATGATGGCTACGTGATCGGGATGGGTGTTCGCGGCGCGCTCCAGGAATTGCAGCGGCGTCAGCGGTTGGAAATTCGCCGGATTGCGGTCGAGGTCGATGTCGTAAGGCGTGAGGTTACGGGGCGTTTTCGCCATTGTTGTTGCCTCCCTAGGATGAGGCAAGGATAGGGAGGGAGAAGGGGGCGATCAATCTGATCCGTGACTAGATCGTCGCAACAAGTTGCAGCGTGTTCACCCTCCCCCTTGTGGGGCTGTCTCTTATTACACATCTCCGAGCCCACGAG
>JAEZBA010000178.1 GCA_023430245.1 Pseudomonadota bacterium | reverse complement strand
AGGGCGCGTCCCCGTTCCTGCTGGTGAGCGACCATGCCGGACGGCGGATTCCCCGCGCCCTCGGCGATCTCGGCGTGTCGGAAAGCGAACTGCGCCGCCACATCGCCTGGGACGTCGGGATCGAGCCGGTGGTCCGCTTCATGGCCGACAATCTCGACGCCCACGCGATACTGCAACCCTATTCGCGCCTCGTTATCGATTGCAACCGGCCGTTGCTGGCGGAGAGTTCGGTCGCGAAAGTCAGCGAGAGCACGCCGGTGCCCGGTAATGTCAAACTCACCGAGGACGCGATCGCGGCGCGGCGGCGCGAAATCTTCGCGCCCTATCACGAGGCGATCGCGAGGGAGCTCGACCGGAGAGAGCGCGAGGACCTGCCCGCGTTTCTGGTCGCGATGCATTCGTTCACGCCGGTCTACAAGGGCGTGAGCCGGCCCTGGCATTCCGGCGTGCTCTATAATCGCGACTCGCGCTTTGCCGCGTTCGTGCTGCGGCTGCTGCGGGAGGAAGACGAGATGACGGTCGGCGACAACGAGCCGTACACAGTCTCGGACGACACCGACTACACCATCCCGGTGCATGGCGAGCAGCGCGGCCTGCCGCATGTGGCGATCGAGATCCGCCACGACCTGATCGAAAACGAGGCCGACCAGCGGGCCTGGGCGCAGCGCATGTGCCGGGTGCTGGTGGAGGCGAAGCGGCTGCGCGACCAGAGTTACGGCATCGGCGGATAGGCGCCGCGGGTTGCGCTTACTCCGGCAAGCGCGCCGGATAGCGGAATCGGTCGAAGTCCTTTTCGAATGCGCGATGCACACGCCTGGCAAGCGCCTCGTCGAAATAATCGCGGCATTGCGAGCGCTGCGACACGTTCATGGTGCCGCGGCCGTCAGGGACGCGCTCGCCCGCATGCTCGAGCACGCGGGCAAAATCCTCGTCGAAATTTTCCACCTTGCCGATCAGGTCGAGGGGGATGCCTGGCATGTCGATCAGATCGTCCTGCAGAGACCAATGCGGATCGATCCGCATCAAACGGGTGGCGATGGCCATCTCGACGAAGACCGGAAACGGCAGGACCGCATCGCGGCCACGCGGCAAACTGCGATCCGTGGCCTGCCGATAGGCAAGATAGACATTGATAAAGGGATCGCCACCGACCAGCGGCACGCCTTGAAACTTGTCCGCCCAGCACGACACAAGGCGCTCATAAGGATTGCGCACGAACGAGAAGCGGAGCGTGTCCGGGGCGGTCGCAAGTTTGTAGAACCGCTCAACACCGACCTTGCTCGGACTGAGAAGCCCTGAGTCTTTCCGCCGGTGTACGGCCTGCAGTTCTTCCGCGCGGCCGTCGGCCAGACGGCTCAGCGTCTTCTTGATCGTGCTGGAGGCCGCCTTGGGTACACCAACATAGATCAGCCGACGATCCGGAACGACATCGATCAGGCCGTCCGGATGGAAACCATGTTTCATCAGGTTGGTGTAGAAGCGATAGGCATCGGGGTTGGTCCACCGCGTCGGCTCCGCCCTAACCCGCATCCAAAGGGCTCGCCGTCTGACCCTGAAGAAACGCTTCATCACCTGCATCGTAACCCACTCACTTTTTTCGAGGCAGATCCGATGGAGCCGCCGCCTTTTTTTCCCGTGGCACGATCGTTGTCCCATGGCCACGCAGAGCGCGCCATGAGCTTGAAATCGTCTGTTCCAAGCACAATCGGATCAGCGAAAATATGCGGGAGACAGACGAGATTACCCTAACAAGCAACCGGATCGAAGCACAACATTGCGCAGAGATGACGCCGTCAGGCTTGTCTTGGCACGAACCGGTATCCCGTTCGTGAGAGGCGCTTTAGCCGATGCTTCCCGTAAAGCGTTCCGCCAGCCGCTCGCGGCGAAACGCGTCGGCGACATGATCGATGAAGGCGCGGGTCTTGCCGGGCAGCATTGTCTTGCTCGCGTAATAGAGCGAGATCGAACCGAGATCGGCATACCAGCGGGGCAACAGCCGAACGAGCGTGCCGCGTTCGAGATACGGCAGTGCGTCGGGTACGGCGAGAAGTGCGACACCGAGACCAAGCTCCGCGGCGCGCGCCATCGCCGATGAATCGTTGACCACGACGGTTTCCGGCTGCGGCGCCGCCATCTCGGTCCCATCACTGTCGCGCATCACCCGCTGAGGCACGCGTCCGGTCCGCTGCGAACGCATGACGACGCCGTCGAACGCAGCAAGATCGGAGGGCTCGACCGGCGTCGCGCGGCCGCACAGATAGGCCGGCGATGCCGCGGCGACGATGTGCAACGGCGCCAGCACGCGGGAGGTCAGCCCGTCCGACAATTCGAAACCGCCGCCGATGGCCGCGTCATAGCCCTCCCCGATCAGATCGACCTGGCGGCTTTCGAAACGGAAGTCCGGCCGCACACGCGGATAGCGGCGCATGAAGTCGGGCAAGTGCGGCAGGACATGGCTCGTTCCGAAATCGAGGCTCATGCTGACCTTGAGCTGCCCCGCGGGCTCACCCCCCGGGGCCACGTCGGCGAGCGCGCCCTGCAGCGCGTCGAGACTGCCGCCGATGGCCTGCAGCAATCGTTCGCCTTCGTCGGTCAGCGCCAGCTTGCGGGTCGAACGGTGGAACAGCCGGACGCAGAGGTTCCGTTCGAGCATCGCGACATTGCGGCTCACGGCAGCCGGCGTAAGCCCGAGACGCCGGGCCGCCGCCGAAAAGCCCCGTAATTCCGCGCTTCTCACAAAGGATTCGAGATTGGCGAGACTTTCCATGATCTAATTTTCAATTATTGATTGAAAATCATATTCCCTATTCGCGCCTAATGATAGCGAGATCGCCGCCCAAGTCCGGTCCTCCATCAACAGGAGTGACCCCATGCCGAAAGCCGGCCTCGACGCCCTTCTGACGCCCGAAAATTCGGCGGTCGTGCTGATCGACCACCAGCCGTTTCAGTTCGCCAACCTGCACAGCCACGAGCCCGCGATGGTGGCGAACAATGTTGTCGGCCTGGCCAAGGCGGCGAAGGCATTCAACGTCCCGACCATTCTCACCACCGTGCTGGAAGAGCGTGGCGGCTACCTGATCAAGGCGCTGCAGGATGTCTTTCCCGACCAGAAGCCGATCGACCGCACGCTCATCAACACCTGGGAAGACCCCAAGGTCGTCGACGTGGTGAAGAAGACCGGGCGCAAGCAGTTGGTCCTGGCGGCGCTCTGGACCGAAGTCTGCCTGGCGATGCCGGCGATCCAGGCCGCCGGCGA
>JAEZBA010000177.1 GCA_023430245.1 Pseudomonadota bacterium | reverse complement strand
CCGGGTGCGTAACGACAACGGCGCCGGCGCCCGACGCTGGCGACTGGAAAATCGAGCGCGGCTACGATCGCATTCTGGGCAAGCCTGCCGGCACCGCCCAGCTCGTTGCCCGCAGCCGCAATCAGCGACAGCAGCAGCTCCGCTATCCGCAGGGCCAGCTGCAGACCGGCGCGTTGCAACTCGGCTGCTTCGACAACGCACCGGTCGTGCGGCTTGCCTTCAACCATCGGGTCGGATCGAACCGCACCTCGACGCTGAGCTACCGCTTCGACAACAACCCGGGTCGCGACGCGCAGGCCCGTTTCCTGCAGACCTATTCGACAGCGGTGATCGACGACCCCAAAGAGGTCGCGATCTTCCTCGAGCAATTGCGTACCGCCGGCACGCTGTATGTCCGCATCATGTCGCATGTCGCAGGAACCAGCACGGTCGAATTTTCGCTCAAGGGCGCGCCGGTCGCGATCGATGCGGCATATCAGGCCTGCCCGGTCGACTGGCTGAAACCGCGTACGGCGGATGCTCCGGGCGCGGACCACAGCGTTCCGTATCAACCTGATACAAGGTTCACATCTGTTCGCCTGGAACGAATCGCGTCCGCGATTCGCACGCGTAGCCAAGCCTTAACGGAAACTTGCGCCATCACGGCGAAGCTGATTTTTTCCGACGATCTTCAACACCACAACGGCGTCGCCGACGCCGGAATGCGAGCGACATGCCACTGCGGACGCTTTCCACCTTTGCCACGTCGTTGCGCGCGCGCTCGCTGCAGGAACTCGCGCCCTTTGCGATTCTCGCCCTGATCGCTGCCATGCTCGGGATCTTCGGCAAGATCGCCGACGAAGTCATCGATGGCCAGACGCATGCGTTCGACGAAGCCTTGCTGCGGGCGCTGCGCAATCCGGCCGACCTCGCCGATCCGATCGGGCCGGCTTGGTTGGAACTGGCGATGCGCGACATCACCAGCCTCGGCAGTTTCACCGTCGTGGCGCTCCTGACGCTGGTGGCGCTCGGCTATCTTGTGATCGACGGCAAGCGTGCCGCGGCCTTGCTGGTCATGGTCGCGATCGCGGGTGGCGTCGTCCTCAGCGAAGGTCTGAAGCATCTGTTCGCGCGGCCGCGTCCCGATTTGGTCGCGCATCTGGTCGAGGTGCAGACCGCAAGCTTCCCGAGCGGACATGCGATGCTCTCGGCGGTGACGTTCCTGACGCTCGGTGCCTTGCTGGCGAGGATCCAGAGCCACAGGCGGCTCAAGGCCTATGTGATCTCGGTCGCGATCCTGCTGACGCTGTTGACCGGTGCAAGCCGCGTGTATCTCGGCGTGCATTGGCCGACCGATGTTCTGGCTGGCTGGAGCGCCGGTGCGGCCTGGGCGATGGGATGCTGGCTTCTGGCCATGTGGCTGCAAAGCCGCGGCCGTATCGAGCAGCCGGACAGCAACGGGACATCCGGTGGCGTCGGTTAACGCAATGTCAAACCCACGCATCTAGAATCGCAGGCGAGTTGCGTTTGTGTGGTGCGGCCATGGCCGTGCGTATCCGGGGACGTCGTATGCCCTGCGTGAGTTCCGAGTGCCGGTCCTGCGGTTCGCCGATCGCTCCGGACGAACCGATCCTCACCAAGTTTCAACGCTGCTATTATTGCGGTCGTCACCATCCGCTTGGTGGTACGTGGACGCTGACCACGGTCCCCGTGATAGTCGCTGCTGCGATCGGACTGTTCGCGATCTGGTGGACGAATTTGCTATCGTGAAAGGTCGCTGACGCTACGTTACGTTGCTCGTAACGCGCTGTCGTCCTTGTCTCGGCAAAGCCGTTCCGTGCTAGGATCCCAAAAAAACCGGGGGCCAATCTCCCGGAAGAGTCCGGGAGCAAACGTCATGACAAGGTTTCTGATCGCCGCGCTTGGTGCGGTGATGCTGGTGTCCAGCGCGCACGCGCAAAGCTATCCGTCGCGTCCGATCACACTCGTGGTGCCGCTCGGCCTCGGCGGCTCGACTGATGTGATCGCGCGGATCATGGCCGAGGGCATGCGCAATATCCTCGGCGCCACCATTGTCGTGGAGAACACCACCGGCGCCGGCGGCAGCATCGGTGTCGGCCGTGTCGCGCGCGCGGCACCGGATGGCTACACGATCGGTATCGGGCAATGGGGGACGAATGTCGCAAGCGGTGCGATCTATCCGTTGCAATTCGATCTGGTGAAGGACTTCGAACCGGTCGGGCTGATCTCGACGCAGCCGTTTCTCATTGTCGCCCGCAAGGATATGCCAGCGAACAATCTCAAGGAGCTGATCGCCTGGCTGAAAGCCAATCAGGACAAGGCCTCGCAGGGCAATTCCGGTGTCGGAACACCGAGCCATGTCGGCGGGCTGATGTTCCAGAATGCGATCGGCGCGAAGTACACGATGGTGCCGTATCGCGGGGCCGGGCAGTCGATGCAGGGTCTGGTGTCGGGTCAGCTCGACGTGATGCTGGACACGCCGGCGGTGTCGATGCCGCAGATCCAGGGTGGCAACATCAAGGCGTATGCGGTGACCGCGAAGTCGCGCATTCCGGTTGCGCCGGATATTCCGACCACCGATGAAGCCGGGCTACCGGGATTCTATTTTTCGTTCTGGCACGCCTTCTGGGTGCCGAAGGATACGCCGAAGGAGATCGTCGCCAAGCTCAACGATGCGCTGGTGAAGGCGTTGGCCGATCCGGTCACGCGCGAACGGCTGACCAAGATTGCGCAGGAAATCTTCCCGCGCGACCAGCAGACGCCGGAAGCGCTGGCTGCTTTCCACAAGGCCGAGATCGCCAAATGGTGGCCGATCATCAAGGAAGCCGGGATCAAGCCGCAATAGGCGCGATCGCCATTTGCGGACAGAACAAGGTTGCGCGGCCGGACGGTCATCGCCCCGTGGGGCTGACCGGGCCGCCAGCCGGCGGAAACCATGCTTAAACCTGCGGTTTGTGCGCCTCGTGGCGCAGGGCTATAGACGTGCGCCGGCGCAACCCGCGCCCGCATGCCTTGGAGCAACAAGATGCCTTGGAGCATTCATCTGAAGCCCCTGAGTCTGGCCGTGGTTGCGTTTGCGGCGATCGGAATGTCGCAGACCGCGTCGGCACAGATGTCGTCCGACGATCTGAAGTGGGTGAACCAATGCATTTCAGACAACAAGGGCGAGAAGGGCGGGACTCCCGCCATCGTGCGCGCTTACTGCATCTGCATGAACGAGAAGATGGACGACAACGAGACCCGTTCGATCACGCAGTGGGAAAAGGCAAATCCCAAGGCGCGGGTGGCGTGCGAAAAGCAGGCCGGCTGGAAATAACCGGCTCTCGTCAGCGTGTCTGAGCGCGGATCATACGCTCGCGGTGAGCCGGTATGCGCTTGCATTGCGACGCGTATAATGTCGTGCGCACGTCAAGATTCGCCAGCACGATAGGCCATGAAAAAGAAAAAGAACAAATCCCGGCGGGCGCCGATCGAAGCGGCCGGCGGGATTGTCATGCGGGGGCGGGTCCGGCCGCTCTTTGCGGTCGTGCAATTGCGCCGCCAGAAAACCTGGGTGCTCCCCAAGGGCAAGCTCAATCGCAACGAAACCGCTCTGGCCGCGGCCAAGCGCGAAGCGATCGAGGAAACCGGCCACGACGTCGAGGTGCACGAGTTTCTCGGCTCGCTTGCCTATCAATCGGCCGGCCGGCCCAAGACCGTCAGATTCTGGCGCATGCAGGCGAGCGGCCGGCCGGTCGCGAAGCTGATGCGCGACGTTCGCGCCGTGCGCTGGCTGTCGCTGTCTCAGGCCACCGCCCGGCTCACGCATGAGCGCGAAAAGCTGTTTCTGGAAAAGGTTGGCCGGGCCTTCGTCCGGCAGGCGTCGCTGCCCAAACGCAAAGTCCGCACGTCGGTGCGCCCCAAGAAGGCGACCGTCCGCCGGCGAACGGTGACGGTCAGCTCCAAATTGCGGAACAATTCCGGGCCCGCGGAGGTGCAGGCGCCAGCGGTTCCTGCCGCCCCGGTTTTCCACAGCCTGACCGCAGGCCGGAAGCCGCCGGCCCTGGTCCGAAAAATATGGACCTTGCTGCGACGCTAGTGGTCCCTGGATGCTGACATCCCGGAACGAGGTCTGCCGGGAACCAGCCGCCGCTGTTCACAACGGGTCCAACCGTCAGGCCGACACTGCCCAAAGCTTGACCTCGACGCCGGCTTGCCGGAAAGGAGACGACATGAAACGATCCGGCATGAACCGAACATCCGTGAACCGATCATTCGCAGCCTGCCTGGGCGCACTCACCCTCACTGCGGCGATCGTCGCCGGGCCGACCGATGCGAACGCCGTGGATGGTCGGGCATTGGCGTCGGGCGTGATCGGCGGGATGTCCGCTGGCGTCGTCATGGGCGCCCCATATTATCCTGCCTACCCGTCATACGGTCAGAATTTCTATCCGAGCTACCCGGCGCCGGTCTATTACGTGCCGCCGCTCGGCCCGCCGCCTGGCTGCGTGATCCGTCAGCAGCGTGTATGGGATGGCTATCGGTGGCGCTGGCGCAAACTGCGTATCTGCCACTAGACGGGAAACGCAGTCTCGCGCGGTCCGACCAGTTTTGTGAGCGCGGTTGGCTTGATTGCCCGCGTTCGTGGGCCCGATCAAAATTGCGACAAAATGCCACGAAAAACTACTTTCGCGTAAGTTTTTGCCGCTAGTTTCAACTCGCGGGTAGCGAGTCGGGCTGGTCCCCCAGCCGACCCCTTCAAGGAGAACATGCATGAGGAAGCTATTCATCGCGCTCGTCGCTGCCGTGACGATCGCGGGTTCGGTTCTGGCGGTGCCGGGCGAGGCGGAGGCCCGCTGGCGTGGCGGCGCGGTCGCTGCCGGTGTTGTCGGCGGTCTCGCTGCCGGCGCGATCATCGCGGGTGCGGCTGCGCCCTATTATTACGCTCCGCCGCCGCCACCGGTCTATTACGCTCCGGCGCCGGTCTATTACGGGCCTCCCTGCCGTTGGGTGAAGCAGCGCTGGTGGGATGGCTACGCCTGGCGGGTCCGCCGCATCCAGGTGTGCTGACCGGACGCCTGCCGAGCCGGCAGGATTGACCAAAGCAGAGCCCGGCGGTGCGATGGCCCGCCGGGTTTTTTTGTCCTATCGGCGCGCCGCCATGCGCTCCGCAAGCGCACGCGACGGCCAGCAATCGAGCGGTGCGCCATTCGCCTTCTGCCAGGCGCCCAGTGCCGCGCGCGTTTTCATGCCGGCCTTGCCGTCGATCTTGTCGCGATAGAATCCGGTTTCGGTCAGGTGGCGCTGAATGGTCTCAATCTGATCGGAGCGAGCCTGCTCGATCTTGCCCCAACGCGTCGCGAAATTGCCGCCGCCGGCGATCCGGTCCGACAGATTGCCGACGAACAACGCATACAGATCGGCGAAGTTATACGCCTTGAAGACGTAGAAGTTGCCCAGCGTCAGGAAGGCCGGGCCATTGAGCCCGGCAGGCAGAAACAGCGACGCCGGCTCGGCCAGTTCTTCGCGCGTTGGCTTGTGAGTCAGCGGGGTGTAGCCGCGCTTGATCCAGTCCGCGACCGTCGCCCTGGTCTCCGGTTCGGCGATCGAGCAATCGACACCCGCCGGCAATCGAACCTCGAAGCCCCAGCGCTTGCCCTTGTCCCAGCCCTTGGCAAGAAGCTGGCTAGCGGCGGATGCGAGCGCGTCGGCAATCGAATTCCAGATGTCGCGGTGGCCGTCGCCGTCGAAATCGACGCCGTGTTTGAAGAAGTCGGTCGGCAGAAACTGGGTGTGGCCCATGGCACCGGCCCAGGACGCCTTCATCGCGGCCCGCGCGACGTGCTGTTCCTCGAGGATTTTCAACGCCAGCAGAAACTCGCCGCGAAACATCTCCTTGCGTCGGCCCAGCCACGCCTGCGTCGCCAGCACATCGATCGCGTTATGCGGCAGTTTGAAATTGCCGAAATTGGTTTCGCGTCCCCAGATTGCGAGTACCACCGATGGCGGCACACCGAAACGCTGCTCGATGGCCGCAAGTGTCTGGCGGTGCTGCGCCGCGAGCTTGCGGCCCTGCTCCGTCAGGCGCGCGAGCGACGTCTCGGAGAGATATTGCGCCGGCGTGCGCTCGAATTCGGGCTGGCCCTTCGGAACGGCTTTCGGCTTGCCGGGGATCACGAGGTCGGGCAGCGACAGATTGAGTTTGAGGCCGCGCGTGGCGTCGTCAAACGTGGCACGCGACACACCGAGCGCCTGCGCTTCCGGCCACAACGACTGCACGAAGCGCTGAAATTCTGCCTCACTCTGCGCCTGCGCGAGCCCGAGGCCTGCAAACACCATCCACACGGCGAGGAGGGTGGTCCGGATCATTCCGCGGCTCCTAGTGGAGCGGATTTGACATTCGCTACCCACCCCGCCGCAAGCTCGCAATGCGAATGTCAAATCCAAAGCTCCACTAGAATCCAATACTTGCTAGTGGTCCTTTGATTCTAACGTTCGCAAAAGAAGTCGCCGAAATGGGATGCGAACGTTAGAATCGGACCACTAGATTCGCGTCGGTCAGCCAGACTGCCACAATGTTTGCGGCGGTACCTTGACCGTGACCGGCTCGCCCGCGCGGATCGTTCCCGGCCGTTCGACCGAGGCCACCACGCCGCGCAGCCCTTTGGCTTTTGCCGGAAACGCCAGATCGAGCCCGCCCGCAGCCGCGCCGGGTGTGAGATGGCGCGCAATCGCCCGGCCGGCGATCCGGCACGGCGCGTTTGGCGCCTCCACCACGATCGTCGCCTCGGCGAACACGATGCGGGTTCCGGCGGGCAGCAACGTGAAATGCGGAATACCCGAGACCACGATATTGGCGCCGATCCATTCCGGGGCGATGCGTTCGACCTGCATGGCGGCTGCGATCGCGGTCAATTCCTCGCGCGACACGGCGGTGATCTGCCGGCCGGATCGCATCTCCATGCCGCGCTTGTACCAGGGCTCGCGCGGTCCCGCCTTGCGCGTGAAACCATAATGCCGGGAGCCCGCGATTCCCTGGAGGTCGAGCGCGATGTCCGACACGGCCCGCGTTTCCGGATGCGGCTCGGTTTCGACGAACAGAGCCTCGCACAGCCCCCTGACCTCGCAGCCCGGCAGCGATTGCAGCGTGTCGAAGGTGAAACTGCTTTGGCTCATTGTCGGGTCCGTCGGCCGGAGAGGATCAAGAAGCGCGGGATCGGCTGGATGATCATGCCCGTGCGTCATCCCGCCGGCTGTGCGTTTCCGCTCCTGGCGAGCAGATGCTGCTTGAGTTCGCTGATCTCGGCGCGCAACCGCTTCATCTCCTCGATGATCGGCTCGGCCTCCTGATGCATCAGTTCGCGTTCGGCCTCGCGTTCTTCCGCGAGGCCTTTCTCGTGCTCTGTCTGCATCGCGTTGACCACGACGCCGATGAAGAGATTGAGTACGGCGAAGGTCGTCATGATGATGTAGGGGACGAAGAAGGCCCAGGCATAGGGATATTTTTCCATCACCGGTCGCACGATCCCCATCGACCAGCTCTCCAGGGTCATGATTTGGAACAGCGAATAGGCGGAGGCGCCGATATTGCCAAACCATTCCGGAAAGGAAGCCGCGAACAGCTTCGTCGCCATGACCGCAAACACGTAGTAGATCAGCGACAGCAGCGCGACGATCGAGCCCATGCCGGGCAAGGCGGCGATCAGTCCGCCAACCACCCGGCGGAGCGATGGCACGACGGTGATCAGGCGCATGACGCGCAAAATGCGCAGGGCACGCAACACCGAGAGATTTCCGGTACTCGGAATGAGCGCAATCGCCACCACGAAGAAATCGAACAGGCTCCACGGATCCTTGAAGAAAGCCAGCCGGTGCACGAAGATCCGGGCCGACAATTCGACCACGAAGATCGCCAGCACGATCGCGTCGATTGCCAGCAGCACGGGGCCATAGGCATCCATCGCGGCCTTGCTGGTTTCCAGGCCCAGTGTGATTGCGTTGAAGACGATCACACCGGTGATGATCCATTCGGTACGCGGATTGGCGAGGATGGATCGCAGCCAGGCGGTCACGGAAGTTTCTCCGATGCTTTGACGCCGGAATGGAAGATGCTGCCGGTGTCATTGTTGGATGCGCGGCGCGGTATTTCCGCTCGCGAGGATGGCTCAGTCTTTAGCCGAAACGCCGGAACCGGTCTGCTGAGATTTTTCTGAGATTCTGCTGACATTCCGTGCGGCGTTCGGTTCGGGGAGAATATCGCCTGTCATTTCGTGAATGCAGGTTCAGGCTGGGCAATCCGACACGATCTACCGCCCCGAAAATCGGTGGGAGACGACTGTGCAAACCGGATAGGCAAAAAAGTCGGCTTGTGGTGGCTACCGGATCGCCACCATGAACAGGCGCGGGAAGCGCAGCAGCACGTTGCCGTCATATTGCGACGGATAGGCGGCCGCGATCCGCGCCGTATAGGCCGCGAGGAAGAGCTGCCGCTGTTCCGGCGTCAAAGGATCGATGAACGGCCGCAAAGCCGTGCCCTTGAACCATTCGGTGACCGCTTCCGGTCCAGCCAGCGCGTGCTGGTAATGTGTGTGCCAGATGTCGAGCCGCGCACAAAGCGGCTTCAAGGCGTCGTAATAATCGCCGGGGGAGTTAAGGTCCGCCCGCTCTAACGCCGACGGCGGGATCAGCGACGAAAATTCTCCTTCGCGCGCCAGCTCCCGCATCCACACATGCGAGGGTTCGTTGGTGTTGTCGGGCATCTGCACCGCGAGCACGCCCCCCGGTTTCAGCCCGGCCAGCAGACGTTTCAGCGCCGCGAGATGGTCCGGTACCCACTGAAAGGTTGCGTTGGAATAGAGAAGGTCGGCGTCACCCGATGCGGACCATTGCGCGAGGTCAGCCTGCCTGAACTCGCATCGGGGCATCCGCTCGCGCGCCTGACGCAGCATGTCGGGTGAGGAATCGACTCCGACGATTTCAGCACCCGGATAGCGTGCGACCAGGAGTTCGGTCGAATTGCCGGGGCCGCAGCCGAGATCGTAGACCCGGCTTGCGCTTTCGACCGGCACCTGCGCCAGCAGATCGCGCGCAGGCCGGGTGCGCTCGTCCTCGAATTTCAGATATTGCTGCGCGCTCCAGTCGGCCACTTGGTGACCGCTAGACTTCGGCTAAATCTGGTCGTTTTTCGATGCGCTCGACGCGGCTGTCCATGCGGTCCAGACGATTGGACAGACTCGCATATTGGCTTTCCATGATTCCGAGACGATTTTTGACTTCCCGCATATCCTCGCGCAGCCCATCGACTGCGCCGCGAATATGGCGAAGGTGCTCGAGAACGATATTGTCAGTTTCAGCCATGACCAACATTATCACATATCTGCGACGGCGTTAATCGCCGGACTTCAGGCGCTCCCGCCATCCGTCGCGCCCGGGGACAAGCCGGGCGAGCCTGCGAAATCATGACGACACGACTCGGGAACTATGATCTTATTGCAACAGTCAGCATCGGGGGGTGCATATGAAGAAAGCCGCAATTGCCACAGTCGTGATGACCGGCCTGGCGTTTTCCGCTCAGCCGGCGTCCGCGCAAGTTTGTATCGGCGGGATATTCCTCGCCGCCTTCTATGCCCACGCCACCGAGAACCGCGAGCTGAGTGCGAAGGAAGCGGCGACCTGCGGCCTCTTCTACGGCGCCGACCGCGACAAGGCGGTGCGGGGCGGCAAGCCTCCGGCTGCCCAGGGTGCGGCTGCCAAGGCTCCGGCAAAGAAGCCGGCCAAGACCGCTGCCAAAGCCAAGCGGCAATAATCAGTTCCCCGGGGACATGATCCCCGCCGTAAGGTCGACTGCAGCGCGCGAGGAGTTCCAGCGCGCGCTGCATGCGGTGCGATTACCGCGTGAACTTCTTGTATTTCAGCCGATGCGGAATGATTGAATCGGTGCCCAGCCGGCGCATCTTGTCGGCTTCATATTCCTGAAAGTTGCCCTCGAACCATTCGACATGGCTGTCGCCTTCGAAGGCCAGCATGTGGGTGGCGATGCGATCCAGGAACCAGCGATCATGGCTGATGATCACGGCGCAGCCGGCGAAATCCTCCAGCGCCTCTTCCAGCGCCCGTAGCGTATCGACGTCGAGATCGTTGGTCGGTTCGTCGAGCAGCAGCACATTGGCACCGGATTTAAGCATCTTGGCGAGATGCACACGGTTGCGCTCGCCGCCTGAAAGCTGGCCGACCTTCTTCTGCTGGTCGGCGCCCTTGAAGTTGAACGCGGACACATAGGCGCGCGAGTTCACCTCCTTCTTGCCGAGGAGGATCTGGTCGAGTCCGCCGGAGATTTCCTCCCAGACATTCTTCGAGCCGTCGAGTGCGTCGCGTGACTGGTCGACATAACCGAGATGAACCGACTCGCCGATCTTGATCGTGCCTTTGTCGGGTTGCTCCTGCCCTGTGATCATCCGGAACAGCGTGGTCTTGCCGGCGCCGTTCGGACCGATCACGCCGACGATGCCGCCTGGCGGCAGCTTGAAGGTGAGATCGTCGATCAGCAGATTGTCGCCGAAGCCCTTGGTCAGGCCTTCGAAATCGATAACGTTATTGCCGAGCCGTTCGGCGACCGGAATGATGATCTGGGCGGTCTGGGTCTGCTTTTCGCCGGCCTTCTTGAGCAGGTCCTCGTAGCGCTGGTAGCGCGCCTTGGATTTCGCCTGGCGTGCCTTGGGCGAAGCCGAAATCCACTCCTGCTCGGCGGCCAGCGTGCGCTGGCGCGCCTCTTCCTCGCGGCCTTCCTGCGCCAGCCGCTTCTGCTTCTGGCCGAGCCAGGAGGTGTAATTGCCCTGATAGGGAATGCCCTTGCCGCGATCGAGTTCGAGGATCCAGCTCGTCACATTGTCCAGGAAGTAGCGATCGTGGGTGACGATCAGGATCGCGCCCGGATAATCGCGCAGATGGCCTTCCAGCCACGCCACCGATTCCGCATCGAGATGGTTGGTCGGTTCGTCGAGCAGCAGCAATTCGGGTGCGTCGAGAAGAAGTTTGCAAAGCGCCACACGGCGCCGTTCACCGCCGGACAGCTTCGACACATCGGCGTCGTCGGGCGGACAGCGTAGCGCCTCCATCGCCTGATCGACCTTGGAATCCAGATCCCACAGGCCCTGTGCCTCGATCTGATCCTGCAAGGCGGTCATCTCGTCGGCGGTCTCGTCGGAATAATTCATCGCCAGTTCGTTGTAACGGTCGAGGACCGCCTTCTGTTTGGCGACGCCCTCCATCACATTCTCGCGGACGCTCTTGTCCGGATCGAGCTGCGGTTCCTGCGGCAGGTAGCCGACCCGGGCGCCCTGCGCGACCCAGGCCTCGCCGGAATATTCCGTGTCGATTCCGGCCATGATCCGCAGCAGGGTCGATTTGCCGGCGCCGTTGACGCCCAGCACGCCGATCTCGGCATCGGGGTAGAATTGCAGGTGGATGTTCTCCAGGACCTTGCGGTTGCCGGGATAGGCTTTTGTCAGCCCCTGCATGAAATAGACGAATTGGCGGCCGTTCATCGCGCGTCTCTCAGCCCTTCAGGCAAATCCGCGTCGGCTGCGCGTACGCGCCGGACAGGCGGGATATGATGGAAATGCGGGCCTTAAGTAGCGGTGCGCCGGGGAAAGGGCAAGGCGGCCTTCTCACCCATCGCCCGGTGAACGATCCCCAGCGGTGTTCACCAGCGGCGCCGGACATCCGGAATGCGCGCCAGGCATGCGCATGCGCGGAAAACGGGGTTCTCTTCGCGTTGACGGCAAGACCGGGCGAACCGAGGATAACCTGCTGGATTCAGGAGGGGGTATGACGTTCGGGCTGTCGATCGAGGCCTTTACGGTTCTGCATGTCGTCATCAGCGTGCTCGCCATCTTTGCCGGGTTTATTGTGGTCGGCGGCCTTTTCGCGAGCGCGCCGCTGCCGGGCTGGACCGCGTTGTTTCTGTTGATGACGATCCTGACATCGGCGACCGGGTTCCTGTTCCCGTTCAAGACCGTGACACCGGCGATCGTGGTAGGCATCATTGCGTCGCTGATTTTGGTCGTGGCGCTGGTCGCGCTTTACAAGCACCGGCTGAGTGGCCGCTGGCGTGCCGCCTACGTCGCGGGTGCAGTTGCGTCGCTCTATCTCAATGTGTTCGTCTTCATCGCCCAGAGCTTCCAGAAGGTGAGCTTCGTTCACGCTTACGCGCCAACCGGCTCCGAGCCGCCATTCGCGATCACACAGTGTGTGACGCTGGCCGTGTTCGTATTTCTGGGCGTGATGGCGGCGCGGCGCTTTCACCCCGCATCGCTGGCGATGTAGACCGGTCGTTTCCGCTTTCGGCAGAAGCCGGGAGAGGAAAGAGCGCGCGGTTGCTTCACCGCGCTATTGCCCGTCGCGATTGGGGCTGCCGAGGACGTGCGACTTCGGCGGCAGCATCACGTTGTCGAACGTCTGCGTGAACATCGGAGCGGCAAAGAAGGCAACCGCGCGCAACGTGCTCTTGCCGGTATTGGCAAGATCGTGCCGTACAGGGGTCGGCAGCACGAACACGCTGCCCGGCCCGACCTTGTGGACGGTGCCGTCTTCCATGTGCAATTCGCCGGTGCCATCGATGATATACTGGGTCTCCTCGGTGGCGTCGGTGTGCCAGCCGAGACGCTTGCCGGGCTCGATCTCATAAACAATGGTCGACGATTGAGTGGATCCGTGCCCGCCGCAGGCGGCAAATGCGCCCGCCCAATTCACCGAAGGATCTTCCTCTCCCCACACCTTGGTGCGGGGCAGGGCGTTAGAAGCAACGACGATGTCCATGATGTTCGTTCCCGTGATGGCCAAAGCGGCAACGCAGTGTCCGCACCGGCCGTCTCGTTTCCGTAAGCGCGGCTGCTAAACTCAAAAACAAAGTCTTGGCGAATTGCGCGATATCGCAGTGCGTTGCCGGCGTCTCACTTCACCGGCACGACATCGCTGGAGCCCTTCGCGCCCATATAGACCGCGATCAGCCGCATCGGCTGCGTCCCGGTATTCTCGCCGAAATGGGCGACATCCATCGCCTCCATCAAGGCATCTCCCGCACGGTAGGTGCGCTTTCCTTTCGCGCCGTAATCGACGGTGATCTCGCCCTCGAGAATATACGCGAACATCGGCACGCCGTGCTTGTGAACCACGGTGCGCGCGCCGGGGGCCAGCGTGACGATCGAGCCGGTCACATGGGCGGGCCCCGAGGTCGGATAACGGATCGGCTCGCCGACAACAGTGGTGCCGGTCGAGAGCAATGGTGCGGCGGGATAGCCCTTCGGCGTCGCGGCGCCTCCCGTCTTGAGTACGGGTTGCACGTCTTGCGCGAGAACGAAGTGTGAAGGGAGAGCCAATGCCATTGCCATCAGACCTGCGATTAGGAAACGATCAACCATGAGCGAGCTCCTCGAAGGCGCGGTGATCGCGATCAGACGTGACAGCAATTCGTTAAGATTCGCGCTGAGTGAAAAACAGAGGACGCGATTCGTTCTTTGAGAACAAACCGGAACAGATCGACGTGACAATCGCAGTGCAGGCTTATGGCTGGATCTGCACGAAGCCATCCTGGACGAGTTGGACGATCCGGAAATTTGCGCCGCTATTCACCGCGATGCCGGGCAGGAAATCGGCATTCACCCATTTGTTGTCGCGTGCGGTCTGACCGCAGACCTCGAACCGCACACCGCCTTCCTGCAGGGCGGCGATCTGCTTTGCATAGGGATTGCCGGTCTGGGTGCCGCGAACGCGGTTATAGGCCGCGTCGTTCAACGACCAGAAGCCGGCGTCTCCGTGAAAGATCGCGATCACCTGCCAGACCGTATTGTCGGCGGTGAACTGCTCCTGCAGGATGCGGGCATAGAGCAGACCGAACGGCTGTTTCCCCGCATAGGCGAGGTGGTCCAGATTGAGGACGATTTTGGCTTCCTTCAGCCGAACCTCGATGTCGATCTTGAGTTGAGGCGCGCTGTCCTGGGCGGGCAGGGGAGCGCAGAATGCGATCAGCCACACTGCGCAAGCCGCGACCGCCCGCGCCATCCTTCCCATCGCATGCATGACGTCAGGCCTTGCTGTCTTCCACGTCGGTTTCGGGCCGGTCGCTGCCCGAGGCGGTCTCGGTATGCCAGACGCCCTTGTCGTCCTCCCACTCGATGACTTCGGTGCTGCCGGGCGTGCGCTGCTCGCGCGCGGCAAGCTTGGCCGCGGCCAGCGCCTTGTCGTGGCTCGGAAACGGTTCGGAAAAGACGTCGCCGACCTTATAGGCCCAACCGCCGTCATGCTGGACGATGCGATACGTCACGTGCGTCATGAAACCCTCGACTGCTATGTGAATCGGCCGCAGCATCTCAGATCGGAGGCGTCTGCGAAAGCGGGAACCGAGCCCGGCGGAGCCGCTTACGCTGCTGGCAACAGAGCGCTACATTCAGGCTTCGGAGAGTGAGGAGGTTCCCGCGATGTGCCGCAACATCAAGACGCTGTTCAATTTCGAGCCGCCGGCGACCGAGGAGGAGATCCGCGCCTCGGCCCTACAATTCGTGCGCAAGCTGTCGGGCTTCAACGCGCCGTCGCAGGTCAATGCGGCGGCTTTCAACGAGGCAGTTGAAGACGTCGCGGCGGCAGCGCGCAAGCTGCTGACGTCGCTGCACACCCATGCGCCGGCCCGCGACCGGGAGATCGAGGCGGAGAAGGCGCGGGAGCGCTCAAGGCTGCGGTTCGGGTAGGTGTGTCGTCTCATTCGGCTGGCCATGCCGCCTTGACGAGGACCGCGTTTGCGCTGGATCAAGTCGCGCGCCCGGCGGCTCGGCTACTCGAAGGGCCGCAACCGGAAGATCCCATCTGTCATGAATCATCATCACCGCAAGACGCTTCATGCGCTGTTCACCCATCCTGTCAGCGCCAATATCGACTTCAAGAAAGTCATGCATGTGTTCGAAGAGCTTGGTGCGGAAATCGAAAGCAGCGCCGGCAATCGCGTGAAGATCAGGCTGAACGATCACTCAGCGGCCTTCTCCCATGCACAGCACAGTCTGCCCAAAGAAGAAGTTATCCAGCTCAAGAAATTCCTCGAGCAGTGCGGCATCACGCCGGAGCAATATCCGCTCTGACCAAATCGGTCCCGGACCGGGGCAGGGAGTTCCTGCGCGGCTGCCGCTCAGGCCGGCCGCGCGAGCCCGAAGGCGGCAAAGGCGGCGACCGCCACACCGATCAGCGCGTTGGACGGAAGGTTTCCCGCGCGTCTAGCGGCGCGGCTTGCGCGCGGTGAGGTTGATCGTGGCCGACATGCCGGCGTGACCCGCGCCTTCGCGCATCTCGCGCTCTTCCTCGACGATCCGCAGGTCGTCGAAATCGCCGAAGGCCTGTTCGAGCATCGCGCGCGTATAAAGATGCTCGATCTGCTTCGGCCCGCCGGTGCCGTACTCGAGTTGCTTCGGCGCATAGCCCTCGATGATCAGCAGGCCGCCCGGCTTCAGTGCACGGCGCATGCCGGCCCATTTCAACGGCCGCTCGGCCGGCGTCGAGAATTGAGTGAAGATCTCCGCCACCACGTCGAACGCGGCCTCGGGATAATCCCATTGATGCGCATCGCCCTGGATCAGGGTGATTGACACGCCGCGCTCCGCCGCGAGCGCTGCGGCTTTCTTCTGCGCGGACGGGGAGAAATCCACCGAGGTGACGTCGAGCCCCTGTTCGGCGAGCCAGACGCCGTTTCGTCCCTCCCCGTCGGCGACCGCGAGCGCCGTGCCGGATTTCGGCAACAGCGGCTGGCAGCGCACGAGAAAATCGTTCGGCGCCTTGCCAAACTCGTATTCGGGCTTGGCGAAGCGGGTTTCCCAGCGGGTGTATTCGGGCGATTGGGTCATGGCTCTCTCACTTTCCGCGGTTGCCCGGACGCTTACCCCTGCACGGTCCTTGTGACCGCCGCATGGATCGCTTCGCAATGGCGCACCAGATTGCCGTGGGCCCGCACGAACTGCTTCAGCGGCGTGTCGATATCATAAAAGTAAATGTTGGCGATGAAGCCGTAAATGGCGGCGTCGATGCTGGATGGCGTTCCGCCATGCGCATAGCCGTCCCCCGTAACGAGCCGCGCCAGCACGCCGAGATCCTCAAGTCCGCGCGCCATTGCCGCTTCCGGCGGATAGCGGCCGATACCCTGGAAAAAATAGCGCTGCTCGTTGAACGCCTTCGCGTTGTTCAGCGCATCCTCGGTCAGCACCGGATGCTCGCGCAGCAGCGCATCGCGGAACGCGGTCCAGTAGCGTTCGTCCTTCCAGCGCGAATAGGACATGACCCAGTAGAGGTCGTCGAGCAGGCGCGCGATCATCAGGTCGGTGTCGCGCTGCGCCTGCGTCAGCACCTGGTCCAGCGTGACGCCGTACTTCTTCGTGACATAAGCGATGATGGTGGCGCTGTCGCCGATCGCCTCGCCGTTGTCCTCGATATAGGGAAGCTGCGCGCGCGGCGCGGCCGATGCGTCGAAGATATGCTCATGCCGGAACGGCACACCCGCGAGCTTCAGAAAGGCGAAGACCTTCAGGCCGTAGGCATTGTTGTCGGCGACCCCGAACAGGGTCGGATAGGAATAGAGTGTGAGCATGTCGGCCTTCGGGACCGGTGGCGGGTGGCGTCACCATACGTTGTTAACCATATCAGCGGAAGCGGCGTCGCGTGGCGCGGTTGTGGGCCGAATGGCCTTGCACCGAACCCACCTTTCATTGCGACGATTCGCGGCCCCCCGATTCGTTCTCCGCGAACAGACGCGAACCTTGTGTCATTGTGAAACGGATGGCGCGTGAGACGATGACCCCGTTTGCCTGCACGGGTCCGGGCGTGATTATCGCGCTTGGTCTGTGAGACATTCGCTCCAGCGTGATCAATCCCCGGGCAGCGATTGTTTTTTGCGACGAAGAATCCTACAGGTAGCGAGATCAGGACGCGGCGCCGACAGAAGCTGGGCAGGGTCGAATTCATCCCAAACATATCCGAGAGATTGTGCGAATGCGGTTCCTTTCGTCGGCAGCCTGTCTGGCGCTCTTTTCATTGACGACGCCCGCGATGGCGCAGTCGCCCGATCCGAACTTCTATTACAAGCTCAGTACGCAGTTTCGCGGACCGGACATGCTAATGGACGTGTTCAATGGCGGGCCGAAGAACAATCAGGCGCGCCTCGACCGCGACCAGAATGTGTCCGGGCAAAACTGGCGCTTCATTCCGACCGGCGATGGATCGTTCCGTCTGACGACCGAATTCCGCGGTCCGCGGATGTGTCTCGACATCAACCCGCCCACCAATCGGCCGGAACTCCGGACCTGCGGAAACTTCACCGGACAATTCTGGCAAGTCGTGCCGTCGCAAGACGGCGTGCGGCTCACCACGGCATTCCGTGGGCCGGGCATGTGTCTGGACATCGATCCGGGCACCAACCAGCCCGAATTGCGCCGGTGCGGCAATTTCTCGGGACAGTTCTGGAGACTCGCGCGCACCGATCGCAGAACCCGGTAGACGGCGGCCGGCTTCTTGCCGGCGAAGGCGCGCGGACCTGTACATGACCCGGGGCTGCGGCGCTTTGGGTGTTCGCTTCCGCGCGACGTTGCAGGAAGGGTGGCGGACGGATTACGCTGCCGTGTCATGGCGTACAAGACTCCCAGCGTCACCGTCGATTGCGT
>JAEZBA010000138.1 GCA_023430245.1 Pseudomonadota bacterium | reverse complement strand
GGTTATAGGAGCCCGGAATCTTCGGATAGGTGAGGGTGTGGATGTTGATGCAACTCTCGACCGGGCAGCGATAGACGTCGCCCCACACCGTCGCGGCATCGAGCGTGATAATGGCCGGATGGAATTTGGCTTCGTCCACCATCTTCTTGCCGAACATATAGGCGCGCGCGCCGCCGGCCGAATGTCCGACGATCAGCACCGGCTCTTCGCTCTTGGTGAATAGTCCGAGATGGGTATCGATCACCACCCGCCAGCCCTGGCGGCGAAGGTCGTTGGCCAGCGCCGCAAGCGGCGTCAGGATTCCAGGCTGATATTGCGCCAACCCGTTGAAAAGGAGCGCGGTCGGCTTGACGGGGGATTGGGCGGCGGCAGGCGTCGCGATCAACGCCGCAGCGATGGCGAGAGCGAATTTCATGTACTCTTACTCGTTACTCAATACGGTCGGTTTAAGGCAAAGCCATCAACCGAAAATTATCTACGACAGCGTTGGCTAACAGCGCCCTAACGCTGATGCCGTGCGCGATTACCGGCGCGCGCCGCGCGCACACACGACCCGGCGAGGGGGCGCTAAATTAGCGGCGCCCTCAGCAACCGCGCCCGGACGGGATGGCTCAAACCTCCGCGGATCGAACCCCCGCTTGACCGGAGCCCGGGGCCTGTTAAGACTTGTTCCTGTTCCAAGATGCTGAAAACGGCAAGATTTCGGCTCCGGGGGGAGCCATCGGGCCGATTTCGTGCCAAAAACACTGCGATTTCAAGCCGAGGGAGGACCTCATGGCATCCGTCACGATGACCGTGAATGGCAAGCAGACCAGCGCCGATGTCGATGAGCGCACGCTTCTGGTGCAGTTTCTGCGCGAAAATCTGAGGCTCACCGGCACCCATGTCGGCTGCGACACGTCGCAATGCGGCGCCTGCGTCGTGCATGTCGACGGTGTGGCCCGCAAGAGCTGCACCACTTTCGCCTGGCAGGTTGATGGCGCGAAAATCACCACCATCGAAGGCGTCGCCAATGGCGCGCAACTGCATCCGATGCAGGAAGCCTTCCGCGAGCATCATGGCCTGCAATGCGGGTTCTGCACGCCCGGCATGATCATGGCTGCGATCGACATGGTCAATCGCAAGGGCAACGACCTGGACGACAAGACCATCCGCCACGAGCTCGACGGCAACCTGTGCCGCTGCACCGGCTACCATAACATCGTGAAGGCGATCGCCGCCGGCGCCAAGGCAATGGCGAAATAGGGTGATGGCGAAATAAGGACACGTCTCTTCGACCATTCGGGAAGGAGTCTGCCATGACTGCCACCGGAATTGGCGCTTCCGTGCGCCGCAAGGAAGATCAGCGTTTCATTACCGGCAAGGGCCACTATACCGACGATCACGCCCGGCCCGGACAGGTCAGCGCGTATTTCATCCGCTCGCCGCATGCCCATGCGAAGTTGAAGAAGGTCGACACGTCGGCGGCGTCGTCGATGCCCGGCGTGATCGCGATCTATACCGGCGAGGATTTTGCGGCCGACAAGCTCGGGCCGCTGATCTGCGGCTGGATGATCCATTCCAAGGACGGCACGCCGATGAAGATGGCGCCGCATCCGGCGCTCGCGGTCGGCAAGGTCAATCACGTCGGTGACGCCTATGCGGTGGTGGTCGCCGAATCTCTGGCCCAGGCGAAGGACGCGGCCGAAAAGGTGGTCACCGATTTCGAGGTGCTGCCGGCGGTGATCGATCCGGCGCAGGCGCAGAGCGCGACCCAGATTCACGAGGCCGCGCCGAACAACACCATCTACAACTGGCATATCGGCGATCCGGCGGCGAATGACGCCGCGATGAAGAAGGCGAAGCACGTCACGCGGCTCGACTTCATCAACAATCGCCTGGTGCCGAATGCGATCGAGCCGCGCGCGGCGATCGCCGAATTCGATGCCGGCACCGAGCATTTCACGCTCTGGACCACCAGCCAGAATCCGCATGTGGCGCGGCTGGTGATCTCGGCCTTTATCGGCGTCGCGCCGGAACACAAGCTGCGGGTGATCGCGCCCGATGTCGGCGGCGGCTTCGGCTCGAAAATCTTCATCTATCCGGAAGAGGTCGTGTGCCTGTGGGCAGCCAAGAAAACCGGGCGCCCGGTGAAGTGGACCGCCGACCGCTCGGAAGCCTTCGTCACCGACGCGCATGGCCGCGATCACGTCACCCATGCCGAACTCGGCTTTGACGAGAACAACAAGATCGTCGGCATGACGGTGAAGACGATCGCCAATCTCGGCGCCTATATGTCGACCTTCTCCTCCGCGGTGCCGACCTATCTCTATGCAACGCTATTGTCGGGGCAGTACGACATTCCCTCGATCTATTGCGAGGTGGATTCGGTCTACACCAATACCGTGCCGGTCGATGCCTATCGCGGCGCCGGGCGCCCCGAGGCGACTTTCGTGGTCGAGCGTCTGATCGAAGTCGCGGCGCGCGAACTCGGCGTCGACCCGGCCGATCTGCGCAAGAAGAATTTCGTGCGGACGTTCCCGTACCAGACCGTGGTCGCCTCGCTCTATGACGCCGGCGATTACGAAGCGTCGCTGTCGAAGGCGATGGAGATCCATGACGCGAAGGGCTTCAAGCAGCGCAAGCGCGAAAGCGCCAGGCGCGGCAAGCTGCGCGGCATTGGCTATTCCACCTATATCGAGGCTTGCGGAATCGCGCCCTCGGCGGTGGTGGGTTCGCTCGGCGCGGGCGTCGGCCTGTGGGAATCCGCCGAAGTGCGGGTCAATCCGACCGGCTCGGTGGAAATCCTGACCGGTACGCACGCGCACGGGCAGGGGCACGAGACCACCTTCGCGCAACTCGTCTCCGACCGGCTCGGCATTCCGATCGACAATGTGACGATCGTGCATGGCGACACCGACAAGGTGCAGTTCGGCATGGGCACTTATGGCTCGCGCTCCGGCGCGGTCGGCATGTCGGCGATCGTCAAGGCGCTCGACAAGGTCGAGGCCAAGGCCAAGAAGATCGCGGCGCACCTGCTCGAAGCGGCAGAAGGCGACATCGAGTTCAAGGACGGCAAGTTCAGCGTTGCCGGCACCGACAAGTCGATCGGCTTCGGCGACCTCGCGCTGCAGGCCTATATCGGGCACAAATTCCCGACCAACGAGATCGAGCCGGGACTGAATGAGGGGGCGTTCTACGATCCCACCAACTTCACCTTCCCGGCCGGCTGTCACATCTGCGAGGTCGAGATCGATCCCGATACCGGCGCGGTGAAAATCGACAAATGGACCGCGGTCGACGATTTCGGCACCGTCATCAATCCGATGATCGTGGAAGGGCAGGTGCATGGCGGCATCGCGCAGGGCGTCGGCCAGGCGCTCTATGAACATGCGGTCTACGACAAGGACGGCCAGCTGATGTCCGGCTCGTTCATGGATTACGCTATGACGCGCGCCGAAAATTTCCCGAACTTCCAGGTCGGCATGACCACGACGGTGTGCCCGTCCAATCCGCTCGGCATCAAGGGCTGCGGCGAGGCCGGTGCGATCGCCGCTCCCGCCGCGGTCATGAACGCCATCACCAATGCCATCGGCACCGAACAGATCGACATGCCGGCCACGCCGGCTGCGGTCTGGCGCGCGCTGAAGCAATCCGCGCCTGCGCGCGCAGCATAAATTCAAGGGGAAGCACCATGTATGCATTCAAGATCGAGCGCCCGACCAGTGTGAAGCAGGCGGTGGCGCTGCTCGCCAACGAAGACGCCAAGCTCCTTGCCGGCGGCCACTCGTTGATCCCGGTGATGAAGCAGCGGCTGGCGTCCCCCAAGGTGCTGGTCGACCTGTCGAAGATCGATGGGCTGTCGGGCATCGAGGTGACGCCGCGGACGGTGACCATCAAGGCGATGACGAAGCATCGCGACGTCGCCAATTCGAAAGAGCTGCTCGAGGTGATGCCTGCGCTTGCCGGCGTGCCGGGCTCGATCGGCGATCCGCATGTGCGCGGCGCCGGCACCATCGGCGGCTCGGTCGCCAACAACGATCCGAATGCGGATTATCCGGCCGCCGTGCTCGGCCTCGGCGCCACCGTCGTCACCAACAAGCGCAAGATCGCGGCCGACGATTTCTTCAAGGGCATGTTCGAGACCGCGCTGGAGCAGGACGAGATCATCACCGAGATCACGTTCCCGATCGTGAAGAAGGCTGCCTATATGAAGTTCAAGCACCCGGCTTCGGGCTTTGCCCTGGTCGGTGTGTTCGTGTCGAAGCGCTCCTCGGAAATCCGGGTGGCGGCGACCGGCGCCGGCTCGAACGGCGTGTTTCGGGTGCCGCAATTCGAGGAGGCGCTGAAGAAGCGCTTCGCCCCGAAATCGCTCGAAGGCATCACGCTGTCCGCCGACGGCATGAACTCCGACATCCACGGTTCTGCTGAATATCGCGCCCACATCGTCGGCGTGATGGCGCGCCGTGCGGTGGCGGCGGCGAACGAGCGCGGCGGCGACGAGGAATAGTATCGCCTGCCCCTATGCCAGAGCCGTCATCCTGAGGTGCGAGTGTAGCTGGCAAGTTTACGCAGCCAGCGTAAACTTGGCTGCGTGCGAGCCGCGAAG
>JAEZBA010000049.1 GCA_023430245.1 Pseudomonadota bacterium | reverse complement strand
GAAATAGGTGATGACCAGGTCGCCGGTCTCGTCGCTGGCATAGATCAGATGCGGAGCGCGGTCGCGGCCGGGCGGGGCGGGGCGATGGCGGTCGACGGTGACCTTCACGGTCACCACAGTGCCCGGTTCGACCTCGCGCAGCTTCGGCCGCGCGCGCCGGTCGATCGCGCTGGCGGGCAGATGGAACAGGAGGTCGACGATTCGCGGTTCGTCATCGCGGCCGAGCAGGCGGCGATACAGTTTCTCCAGCTTCGGGCCGATGCCCGGAAGCGCGGTGATGGCCGCGAAGAGTGGATCGAGCAGGGTCGGCCGCATGGCAGAGCAGTATCACAGCCGGGCTGACAGAGCCCCTTCATCGCCCTCTTTTGGGCGCGCGATCGTTCCGAAAACCGGTTTCCACTTTTCGGGATCGCGCTTATATACGCCCGCCCGGCCCCGTCCGGGCTTTTGGCGTTTGCAGGTTTTTTTGGCATGACCGGGTCGACACGATCGAGCGAAGGATTGAACGAGCGGCAGAGGCGGCTGCTGTTCCGGTCCTGGCATCGCGGGATCCGGGAAACCGATCTGGTTCTCGGCCGTTTCGCCGATGCCCATATCGCCGATCTGTCCGACACCGATCTGGATACCTATGAAAGGCTGCTCGACAACGTGCCCGACCACGACCTCTACGTTTGGGTGACCGGCGAGGCGCCCGTTCCCGAAGCGCAGCGCTCCGATCTGCTCGACCGGATCATTCGTTTTCACAATACCGGCGGCCGCCGATGATCCATTCGCCTGCCGAACTGATGAAAACCGGCAAGCCGGTGACCCTGTCGGGCGTCGCCGACGGCGCCGAGGGCCTGGTGGTTGCCGACATCGCGCGCGCGGTCGCGGCGGGTCGCGATGCTCCCGCGGTCAGCCTGCTGGTAGTCTGCCGCGACGGACAGCGGCTCGCCGCGCTCGCCCGCGGGCTCGCATTCTTCGCGCCCGAGATCGAGCGGCTGGAATTTCCGGCCTGGGACTGCCTGCCATATGACCGGGTTTCGCCGCATGCCGGCGTGCTGGCGCAGCGCATGACCACGCTGTCGCGGCTCGCCAATGTCGAGGCCCGCGACAAGCCCGCAGTGGTGCTGACGACGGTCAACGCGATCCTGCAGCGGGTACCGCCGCGCACCATGGTGATGGGGCAGTCGCTATCGGCCGCGCCCGGCAATGTGCTGCCGATGGAGCGGGTCGCGAGCTGGCTCGAACTGAACGGCTATACCCGCGCCTCGACGGTACGCGAGCCTGGCGATTACGCCGTCCGCGGCGGCATCCTCGACCTGTATGCGCCGGGCATGGGCGAGCCGGTGCGGCTCGACTTTTTCGGTGACCAGATCGAGACCATCCGCGCCTTCGATCCGGAGACGCAGCGGACGCAATACGATCTGCGTGCGCTCGATCTCGTGCCGGTGTCGGAGTTCCAGCTCACCTCTGAGACCATCCGAAAATTCCGCCTGGGTTATATGGCGGCGTTCGGTGCCGCCACCCGCGACGACCTGCTGTACGAGGCGGTGAGCGAGGGCCGTCGCTATCCCGGCATGGAGCACTGGCTGCCGCTGTTCCACGATCACATGGATACGCTGTTCGACTATCTCGACCGCACGCCGGTCGTGCTCGAACCGCTGGCAGATGATGTTGCGCATGAGCGCATCACGCAGATCGTCGACTATTACGACGCGCGCAAGACCGTCCCGGATGGCGCGGGCGGCGTGCCATACAAGCCGCTGCCGCCGGAGCGGCTCTACTTCACCGAGGACGAATGGAAGACGCAGCTCGGGCGCGTGAAGCTGGCCAGGATGACGCCGTTCGCGGTGCCGGACAGCGAGGGCGCATCCGTCGTCGATATCGGCACCAAGCAGGGACATAACTTCGGCGCCGAACGTGCCGAAGCCGATGCGAACGTGTTCGATGCGGTCGTGAAACATGTGGCCGCGCTGCAGCGCGACCGCAAGCAGGTTGTGGTCGCACTCTGGAGCGATGGTGCGCGCGACCGCATGAGCCATGTGCTGCGCGATCACGGGCTTGCCAATCTGGTGAATGTCGGGTCGTGGCAGGATGCGCTGGCGCGCCCGGTGACCGAGGTCGCTCTTGCGGTGCTCGGGCTCGAATCCGGGTTCGAAACCACGCAGGCCGCGATCATCGGCGAGCAGGATATCCTGGGTGACCGGCTGGTGCGGCCGCGCCGTGCATCGAAGAAAGCCGAGAACTTCATCGCCGAGGCGACCAGCCTGTCGGCCGGCGATCTCGTGGTCCATGTCGATCACGGCATCGGCCGTTTCATCGGCCTTGCGACCATCGAGGCGGCGGGCGCGCCGCATGATTGTCTCGAGCTGCATTATGCCGGCGGCGACAAGCTTTATCTGCCGGTCGAGAATATCGAGCTGCTGTCGCGCTACGGGTCGGAAGACCTCGAGGTCGAGCTCGACCGCCTTGGCGGTACCGGCTGGCAGACGCGCAAGGCGCGGATGAAGAACCGCATCCGCGAGATTGCTCACGAGCTGATGAAGATCGCGGCCGAACGCAAATTGCGCGAAGCGCAGAAGCTGACCGTGCCGCCCGGGATGTATGACGAATTCTGCGCCGGCTTTCCCTACGAGGAGACCGAGGATCAGCAGGCTGCGATCGATGCCGCTTTGGAGGATCTCGCGTCCGGCCGGCCGATGGACCGGCTGGTCTGCGGCGATGTCGGCTTCGGCAAGACCGAAGTGGCGTTGCGGGCCGCTTTTGTCGCGGCGATGAGCGGCAAGCAGGTCGCGGTCGTGGTGCCGACCACCTTGCTCGCGCGGCAGCATTACAAGACCTTTACCGAGCGCTTTCACGGCTTCCCGGTCAAGATCGGACAGGCATCGCGGCTGGTTTCGTCGGCGGACCTGTCTGCGACCCGCAAGGCGCTGGCCGACGGTACGCTCGACATCGTCGTCGGCACCCATGCGCTGCTCGGCAAGAACGTGAAATTCAACGACCTGGCGCTGGTGATCGTCGACGAGGAGCAGCATTTCGGCGTCGCGCATAAGGAGAAGCTGAAAACGCTGCGCGCCGAAGTTCACATGCTGACGCTGACTGCAACCCCGATTCCGCGTACGCTGCAGCTTGCCCTGACCGGTGTGCGCGACCTGTCGCTGATTGCATCGCCGCCGGTCGATCGGTTGGCGGTGCGCACCTTCGTCTCGCCATTTGACCCAATTGTCGTGCGCGAGGCGATCCTGCGCGAGCGCTATCGCGGCGGGCAATCGTTCTATGTCTGCCCGCGCATTGAGGACCTCGCCGGCGCCAAGGAGTTCTTCGACAAGACCGTGCCCGAGGTGAAGGTCGCGGTCGCGCATGGCCAGATGCCGCCGACCGTGCTGGAAGACATCATGTCGGCTTTCTATGACGGCAAATTCGACGTGCTGATTTCCACCACCATCGTCGAATCCGGTCTCGACATTCCGACCGCCAATACGCTGATCGTCCACAGAGCCGATCGTTTCGGTCTGGCGCAACTCTATCAACTGCGCGGCCGGGTGGGGCGCTCGAAGATCCGCGCCTATTCGCTGTTCACGCTGCCGGCGGAGAAGCGCATCACCGCGCAGGCCGAGCGCCGCCTGAAGGTCTTGCAATCGCTCGATACCCTGGGCGCCGGCTTCCAGCTCGCCTCGCACGATCTCGACATTCGCGGCGCCGGAAATCTTCTGGGCGAAGAACAATCCGGTCACATCAAGGAAGTCGGTTTCGAATTGTATCAGCAGATGCTGGAAGAGGCGGTCACCGCGCTCAAGGCCGGCATCACCGAGCCGATGGCGGATCAATGGTCGCCGCAGATCACGGGCGGCACGCCGGTGCTCATTCCAGAAGATTACGTCGCCGACCTGTCGGTCCGGCTCGGGCTCTATCGCCGGATCGCGACGGTCGAGAACGAGCAGGAGATCGAGAGCTTTGCCGCCGAACTGGTCGATCGCTTCGGCCCGCTGCCGGAAGAGGTCAAGCACCTGCTGCAGATCGTGGTGATCATGCTTCTGTCGAAGCGCGCCAATGTGGAGCGCATCGATACCGGCCAGAAGGGCGCGGTGCTGCAATTCCGCGACAACAGCTTCGCCAATCCGGAGGGCCTGATGCGCTATATCGCGGGCCAGGCGCCGATCGCCAAGGTGCGGCCGGACCAGAAGGTCGTGTTCCTCGACGACTGGCCGAAGCCGGTTCAGCGTTTGCTCGGAACGACGAAGATTTTGCGCAACCTGGTGAAGATCGCAGAGGGCAAGAAGGCGGCTTAGCCAGCCGCCTTCTGCTTCCTCTCGTCCGCGGCCTTGCGGATCACGCCGGCAAGCTGCTCCGGCGCCTGCGCGCCCGACACTGCCATGGCATTGTCGAAGATGAAGAACGGCACGCCCTGAATGCCGGCGGTCTTGGCCTGCTCAACGCGCTGTGAGACGATGGCGAGATCGTCGTCCGACTCGAGCTTCTTCGCAACCTCGTCCGCATCGAGCCCGATATCGGCGGCGGCCTTCGCCAGCACCGACTTGTCGGACAGGTCGGCGCCTTCGGAGAAATACAATTCCATCAGCCGCTGCTTCATCTGCGGCGCCTTGCCGATCTGGTCGGCCCAGTGAATCAGGCGATGGCTGTCGGTGGTGTTGGGCTGGCGGCTCAGCTTGTCGAT
>JAEZBA010000629.1 GCA_023430245.1 Pseudomonadota bacterium | reverse complement strand
GCCGGCGCCTTCGCACTGACGACCGCACCCGCGAGCTCGCAAGGGCCTCCCGGCATGAGCGCGATCGACAAGTCCAATCCGGCGGCCAGCAAGCAGGACGCGAATCTCAAGCCGCATGCCACGCCGCCGATCGTGACGCCGGTCGACAAGCTTCCGCTCGACAAGCTGAAACTGCCGGCGGGCTTCAAGGCCGAAGTGTTTTCGAGCGGTCATCCCGGCGGGCGCACCATGGTGCAGGGTCCGAACGGCACGATCTTCATGGGCACGCGGCTGCTCGGCCGCGTCTATGCGATCACCGAAAAGGACGGCAAGCGCGAAGTGCGCACGCTGCTGCAGGGCCTCACCCAGCCGAGCGGTCTCGCCATGAAGGATGGCGCGCTCTACGTGCTGGCGATCAACAAGGTGCTGCGTTTCGACGATATCGAGAACAAGCTCGACAATCCGGGTGAAGGCGTCGATCTCACCGACAAGTTCAACCTGCCGCCGGAAATCCACCACAACTGGAAATACGCGGCGTTCGGGCCGGACGGCAAGCTCTACATCCAGGTCGGCGCAAACTGCAATATTTGCGAGATCAATCCCGGCATTCACGGGCAGATCCGCCGCTACAATCCGGATGGTTCCGGAATGGAAATCGTGGCGCGCGGCGTGCGCAACACGGTCGGCTTCGACTGGCATCCGGTGACCAAGGAATCGTGGTTCACCGACAATGGCCGCGACTGGGCCGGCGACGCCGGGCCGGAAGACGAGCTGAACCGCATCGCGAAAGGGCAGGAGGGCGCCAATTACGGCTTCCCGTACTGCCACGCCAACGGCATTGTCGACCCCGACATCAGGATTCCGAATGCCTGCGCCGGCGTGGTGATGCCGGCGGCGCTGACCGGCCCGCATTCGGCGGGTCTCGGCATCCTGTTCTACACCGGAGACATGTTCCCGAAGGGCTACCAGAACACGGCGTTCATCGCGCGGCGTGGCTCGTGGAACAAGGCGCAGAAATACGGCTATGACGTCGTGCTGGCGCGCACCACGCCGGACGGCAAGGCCAAGATCGAGCCGTTCATGACCGGGCTGCTGGACACCAAGGCGAACGAGTTCTTCGGCCGCCCGACCTATCTGTTCCAGATGAAGGACGGCTCGCTCCTGGTATCGGACGAGCAGAACGGCGCGACCTATCGAATCTCCTACGACGCAAAGACCGCGGCACCGGCAAAGCCGGCGAAGAAGAAGTAACACGAGGCGGAATGCAGTCTGACCTGCGGATCGGGCGGTCGCTGGCGCTTGTGCTTGCGGCCGCCTTTGCCTTTTCCGGCGCTGCTGTCGCGCAGCCCATGACGCTCCCCGAGCGCATCGAGCAATGCGGCACCTGCCACGGCGGTGACGGTAATTCGAAGCTGGAAAACATCCCGTCGCTGGCCGGGCAGCCATCCTTCTTCACGTTGAATGCGCTCATCCTGATGCGCGAGGGTGTGCGCAAGGTCGAAGCGATGGCGCCGTTCGTGAAGGACCTGAAGGATTCCGACATCCAGGCACTGGCCGAGCATTACGAAAAACTGCCGCCGAAGCCGAGCGGTGAGACGATCGATCCGGCACTGGTGGAACGGGGCGCGAAGATCGCGGCGCAGCGCCGCTGCGAGTCATGTCACCTGCCATCGCTTGCCGGCCAGCAGCAGATGCCGCGTCTGGCAAAACAGCGCATCGACTACATGATCCACGCGATGAAGCAGTATCTCACCGACAGCCGCACCGGCGCCGATACCGCGATGACGGCGGCGATCTTCGGCCTGCGCGACGAGGAACTTGCGGCGCTGGCGCATTGGGCGGCGGGGAAGTAGGGCGCAGCGCAAGCGGCAATTCCGCCCCCGAGGCTAAACCTGCTCGCCAGCTTCCGCCTCGGCCATCTTGGCGCGCCAGTCGCGGCGGGCGACGAATGCGCCCCAGGCCGCAAGTCCGAGCAACAGCGCGCTGATCAGGAACAGCACCAGCGCGATCGGCCGTTGATAGAAGATCGTGAACGAGCCGCCGGACATGATCAGCGATTGACGGAGCGACAATTCGAAGATCGGCGCGATCACGAGGCCGAGCACCAGCGGTGCCGGATCGAACCGGAACTTCTTCAGAAGATATCCGATGCCGCCGAAGATAAGCATGATCCAGACATCGACCACCGAATTGTTCACCTCGTAGACGCCGATGATGCAGAACATGATGATCATCGGATAGAGATATGAGTAAGGGATGCGCAGGATGCTGACGAACACACCGACCAGCGGCAGGTTCAACAGCAGCAGCATCAGATTTCCGACATACATCGAGGCGATGAAGCCCCAGAACAGTTTCGGCTGTTCGTTGACGAGCGATGGCCCCGGCGGGATGCCGTGGATGAGCAGGGCCGCCATCAGCACCGCAATCACCGGGCCGGTCGGAATGCCGAGAGAGAGCATTGGCACGAAGGCGCCGGTCGAGGCCGCGTTGTTGGCCGATTCCGGCCCGGCGACGCCGGCGACCGCGCCCTTGCCGAACTGCTCGGGGTGCTTCGAAATCCGCCGCTCCACCGCATAGGAGACGAAGCTCGAGATGATATGCGCCGAGCCGGGGATGATGCCGATAAAGAAACCGAGTACTGAGCCGCGCGCGATCGGCCACGCCGACTGACGCATTTCATCGCGGGTCGGAAGCAATTCGCGGAATTTTGGCGCTCTCACGTCGTTGTTCACGTCGCGGCTCGGCGTCGACAGGATTTCGCCCAGCCCGAACAGTCCGACCGCCACTGGCACGATACCAATGCCGTCGCCAAGTTCGGGGATGTCGAACGAGAAGCGGAAATGCCCCGACACCACGTCGATGCCGATCATGCCGAACAGCAGGCCGAGCACCGCCATGAGAAGGGTTCGGATCAGCGAGGTGGTCGACATATAGGCCAGAAAGATCAGGCCCAGCACCAGTAGCGCCGTGTATTCGGGCGGGCCGAAGCGGAGCGCGAATGTTGCGAGGGGAGGCGCAATCAACGTCAGCATGATCACGCCGAAGGTGCCGGCGACGAACGAGCCGATCGCGGCGATGCAGAGTGCGGCGCCGCCGCGGCCCTTTTTGGCCATGGCGTTGCCGTCGATGCAGGTCATCACCGATGCGGCTTCGCCCGGAATACGCAGCAGGATTGAGGTGGTCGAGCCACCATATTGCGAGCCGTAATAGATGCCGGCCAGCATGATCAGCGCCTTGGTCGGATCGAGCCCGAAGGTCAGCGGCAACAGGATCGAGATGCCGGCGAGTGGTCCGATGCCGGGCAGCATGCCGACCAGCGTTCCGACCAGACAGCCGATAAAGGCGTAGAGCAGCACGTCGGGCTGAAGCGCGACCGAGAATCCGAGAGCGAGGCTTGAGATGACTTCCACGATGTCAGGACCAGAGCGAGCCGCGCTCGAGCGGGGCGTTGAGCGCGATTGCGAACAGCCAATAGCAGAACAGCGTCAGGCCGATCGCGTAAACCGCTGCTGGAAGGAGATTGCGGCGTTCGACCAGGACCAGCAGTGAAAAGATCAGCAGCGGCATGGTGACGAGAAATCCGAGCCGGCTGTAGAGCCAGGTCGAGGCCCCGGCGATGATCAGGACCAGCGCGGCATGGCTCCAGTCGCTCCAGGGGATGTCGGCAAGCGTTTCGCCCTGCGATCCGGAGATCATGATCACGGCCGCCAGTGCCATCATCATGCCGGCCAGAAATTTCGGCAGCATGCCGGCGCCGGGCGCGGAAATGCTCCCGAACGGCAGATCCCAGCCGAGGACGAAGACGAGAATGCCGAAGGCGATGAACGCGCACCCGGCCACATGATCGGCGCGAAACGTCATGGGCACGTCATGATCGGATTTGTCCTGTCATCGGTCGAGCCGTCGTCCAGGAGGCGTTATGCCCGGCGCGGGCCGCAGGGCATAATGCCGCGAAGCTGACATGCATCAATTACCCGCCCACCTTGCCGATCGACTGGACCGCGGATTCCACCCGCTTGGCGTCCTCGTCCCAGAACTTTGCGAAGTCGGGTCCGTCCATGTACCGGACTGTGTCGCCGAGATTCTGGATCGATGTCTGGAACTTGTCGGTTGCAACCGCGGCCTTGGTGGATTCGCGGATCGACTTCACGATCGCCTCGGGTGTGCCCTTTGGCGCGAACAGTCCGACCCAGAGATAGAACTCGACGTCGAGTCCTTGCTCCTTCATGGTTGGAACATCCGGTAGCGAGGGCGCGCGCTTGTCGGAATAGCTGGCGATGGCGCGCAGCTTTCCGCTCTTGATGTGTGCATTTGCCGCTGCAATGGACGATGCCAGCACCTGCGAATTGT